>JAURLM010000289.1 GCA_030831265.1 Chloroflexota bacterium | reverse complement strand
CAAGCGCCATCAGCATCTCGTTCTTTGCGTTGATGGGCATGGTCTTTGCCTTCACCCTGTACATGCAATTTGTTCGCGGGTACACAGCGTTTGAGACAGGAGTAAGGCTGCTTCCGCTGTCTGCTGGCATCGCTATCGGTGCGCGGAGTGGTGAGCGTATCAACCGCAAGTTCGGCACGAAGATAGTTGCAGGTTCCGGCCTGATCTTGCTGGCGGTCACGCTGCTGGTGATACTTGGCTACGAGCGTGACACCCCGCTATGGATAATTGAGTTAAGCATCTTCCTTACCTCTGTTGCTATGGGCACAATCATGGCTCCATCTACAGAATCTGTGATGGGGGCGGTACCTGAGGAGCACGCAGGTGTTGGTTCGGCAATGAACGACGTGACGCGGCAGGTTGGCGGTGCGTTCGGAGTAGCGATAGTCGGATCCGTTCTGACATCGCTCTACTCGGCACGAGTCTCGGACGCGGTTGACGCTGTAGGTGGCTTGCCGCCCGCTGCTGCCGTGGCCGCGAAGGATTCAGTGGGAGCAGCAATGCGAATTGCGGGTACATTGCCTCCCCTGGTGGGGGAGCCACTGGCGATGGCTGCACGAAATGCGTTTGCTGATGCTTTCGGGCTTTCGATGTTGGTGGGCGCAGGAGCCGCTTTGATCGGTGCTCTGCTCGTGTTCAGATTCATGCCGTCGCGAGAACAGGTTGTCGCCAGGCATGAGGACACGGCACGGGATTCGGTGGGAATGACATCGACAGTTGCTGGAGAAATGGCGTCACGGTGAGTCTTTCGGCTGTCGAGGATGCACTGGTAAGCGGTATTCTTCGATAAAGATGGCTACGTCACACAAAGAAGAATCACAGGCAAATCGCGGTCGGCCTCGGAGCGCAGAGGCCGACCGCGCAATCATGGAAGCCACCATGAGAATGTTGATGGAGCAGGGCTTTTCAGACCTGTCCATTGAGGGTGTGGCTGCGGCAGCCGGAGTTGGCAAAACGACCATCTATCGCAGATTTCCCGGCAAAGTTGACCTTGTTATCGCGGCAATGTCAAAGTTCATGATGCTGGATTCCGTTCCTGACACCGGATCGTTTCGGGGTGATCTCCTGGCGTTCCACGCGCACCCGACGCATGGCTTCTCGCTGCGACTCCTTTCAGGCGGAGGCAGTACGTTGCTCGGCACGTTGCTAGCAGAAAAAGAGCGCAACCCGGAGCTGATTCAGACGTTTCGAAAACTGGTAATCGACCGTCGGAGGGAGCAGTTCAGACAGGTTGTGGCTAAGGCTGAACAACGTGGAGAAATTGTCACCGGAGTGGACCCGGATTACGTCGCATCGGTGATGTTCGGATCTTTGATCGCACGGACGATTGGCGGGTTCGATATCTCTGATGAGGTGATCGAACAGACCGTTGACGCCATGCTGGCAGGCTTGCTGAAGCGATAAGTTGCAGTTGAACCCGCTACTCGTGCGAGAAACGGAATGAGGACGTTCGGCGACCCTTGTTCAGCCGGGTATCCATCTCGATTAGCATCGGCACACTCAGGTCAAGCATCGTCGCTGCGTGAAGCGATCCGCAATCGACCGGATTGAATCCCAGGTCAGTGATGAGTCCACTGGCAACCTGTTTCGCAGCTTCATCGCCACCCGCAAAAAACACATCCCGCGGTTGCCCCGTATGGTCGATGGGTTCGAGAAGCGTGTTGGAGAAGTTCGCCTTGAACGCTGCAATAACACTAGCACCCTCGCCAATGGCCTCCGCTGTCAGTTCTGCGCCGGCGCGTCCGTCAGCAGGCTGCGATGCGAACGGGTTCGTGATGTCGATGACAATCTTGCCTCGCAGCAGTTCAGCGTGCTGCTTCGCCAGTTGCACAGTCTCTGCGTAGGGAACCGTGAGAACCACCACCTCGCCTGCCGTAATCGCTCCCTCAATTCCGAACACCCGGCTTTCGGTGCCAACTACAGCATGGAAATCGTTTTTTGTCTCAGGCCTGCGGGAGCCGAATGCAACGAAGTGGCCGGCCTTGAGCCAGCCTTTGCCGAGTCCGCTTGCCATTCGCCCTGTACCGAGAATTGCGATGCGCATCCTGTTTACTCCAGTTACAGCCCGAAGCTGCCGGAAAGAGTTTGCTTTACCGATTCGATGGTCTTTTCAGCGTAGCGGTCAACCTCAATGGCGACATCTTCCGGTAACGCCGCTGGTTCGGGAGCGTCCGCGAATGTTGTAAGCCCGCTGAGCGCGTCATAGTCAGGTGGTACTTCGCCTGGCAGATCGAATCCGCACATCTTTGCGGTTGCCATCGTCCATGCTCGCGCCACCGCGCCCATATCGTAGCCTCCACCGCCGACTGCGACCATCTTGCCGCAATCAGCGCCAAGCGCAAGCAGACGTTCGACCGCCGCGACAAAACCGTGCGTGGTGATCTGTAGATGGGTTAGCGGGTCACGGAAATGGGTGTCGATGCCGAGTTGCACGAACAGCAGGTCAGGTTTGAACTCGGTGACAAGTTGTGGGATAACAGCGTCGAACGTCCGCAGCCAGAGTTCATCCTGCGTATAAGGAGCAAGTGGCAGGTTGATTGAATAACCGATGCCGTCACCGGTGCCGGTTTCGCTGACCGCCCCGGAACCGGGAAAAAGCCACTGGCCGCTTTCGTGAATCGAAAT
>JAURLM010000288.1 GCA_030831265.1 Chloroflexota bacterium | reverse complement strand
TGCGAGTCGATCCGTCCGGTACGGTCCGCAATGTAACCCGGACGTCGAACGGACTACATCAAGGAAATCCGCTTCTGTCGTCATCCCTCTAAGATCTCAAATGTTGCCGTTCAAGCTGCAGATAGCCCGGATCGATTCCAGTCGAGACAGAATGCCTGCCCCGAGAACGCCAGTTCGCAGCTGTCTCCAAAACGATTAAGGCCCAGATATCTATCGTCTTGGAAGCCGATTTGCCTACTATTCAACCTTTCGTCCACAGACCTTGAGAAGTCCGTTCAACTTCCAGTTGGCATATTAGGTGTGAGCCCTCACGCCTGAACGAACCTTCACGTCCAAGTCTTAGGATTCCTAACTCAATTCAGCGGCGTTTCCCGTAGGGGTCCGCCAACGTGAAGTCGCCAGCTCTTGCCAAGTAGGTTTCGGACTATCGTTCGCCTTACTCGGTCTCCGACCTGCTTCCTGCTTGCTTGCGTACTTCATCGACTTTCTTCGCATCCTGGTCGAGGAGGTAGTAGGAATAGCCGGCTCCTATCATGAGCAGCAGGACTATGAAAAATACGACGGTTACTGTCCCTTCTACGTTCATTTCCTAAGCCCCTCCAGAATAGATCCAAGTGACAGGATCGACGGGACCCAGAGCCCGACGAATATCGCCTCAGTCTCAGCGTCATCGAACAGAAACCAAAGGGCTACTGAGAAGAGAAATGACAGGAACGCCCCAGCCATGTAAAGCCAAGTGAAGAGTGTGAAATTTTGGAACAAGTAGATCTCCGTTCTAGCTATGGACTATATCGAATATAATAGCCTTGCAGTGATGTATAGTCAACACCATACTAAGGCAATGTTGACTAGAAACAACGGAGATCCAGCATGCGAACCTCACCCCTAATCCTTGGCGACGGGCTACTTGAACGGCACCCGGATCTTGCGCTGAGCGATGTCGATCGCGTCGTCATGATCGAGGCCGGTCGGTTAGTGCGGGCCCGTCCGTATCACCGCAAAAAGCTGGTTCTCATGGAATCGGCAATGCGTCACTACGCTTTGGACTTGAGTCGGCAGCGAATCGAAGTCGACTACCTTCAGGCCGACGAACTGGAGTCGGGTCTCAAGAACCACTTATCGCGCTTCTCTTTGGAGCGGCTGGTCGCGATGGAACCTGACTCCCACTTGCTCCGAGCAAGACTTCCAGCGTGGTCGTGACCTCACCCCTCTAGAACGGTACCGGTCTTGGGGGCGGGTCACAGCTGGTCTGATCTTTTTCGAAAACTGCTATTCTCCGCGAGATCCAAAACGTGATAGAACCTTTGCTTCTGGCAACAGTGCCTCTGGAACACCACCGCTTTTTTTAACCGGAGCTCCCGGACATGGAGTGGATCTCAGACCCGCAGATCTGGATAGCGTTTTTTACGCTCGCCGCGCTAGAGATCGTGCTGGGCATTGACAACGTTGTGTTCATATCCATCCTCGCAGGGAAGCTGCCCGAAGAGCAGCAAGCAAGAGCGAGGCGGCTCGGACTGAGCCTGGCCATGCTAATGCGCATCGGCCTGCTTTTCTCAATATCCTGGCTGGTGAACCTGACAGAACCGCTATTCGCTGTGGCCAGCAACGAGATTTCTGGCCGCGACATGATCCTCATAGGCGGTGGTCTATTCCTGCTGGCGAAGAGCACTTTTGAGATACACGAACGACTTGAAGGTGAGGGAGACAGCGCAGGTAAAAAGGCTGTCTCTTCGTTCGCTGGCGTGATTATCCAGATTCTCTTGCTGGACGCGGTGTTCTCACTGGACTCGGTCATCACGGCTGTTGGCCTCGTTGACGAACTTGGAGTAATGATCGCCGCAGTTGTTATGGCCGTAGCAGTGATGCTGGTATCGGCAAGTATCATCAGCAAGTTCGTTCATGAACATCCGACAGTGAAGATGCTTGCGCTGAGCTTCCTCTTACTCATCGGCTTTTCACTGATCGCCGAAGGGTTGGACCTGCATATTCCTAAGGGATACATCTATTTCGCCATGGGTTTCTCGATCTTCGTGGAGGCAATAAACCTGCGTGTACGATCGGGAAAGCGGAAGCGCGACGAGAATCCGGTTGAGCTAAGAGAGTCCCGCATGCCGATTGAAGAAGATTCATGATTGCGGGGGTCAGGTCACTCCAGCCATCGCTCAGGAACAGCTATCGCTTAAAAGCAAAGCTCCCCGCAGGTGAGGGCGAGGGGCCTTGATGAGCACTTGCTGGAGACTGCTTAACGGGAGATGTCGATTGGGCAAACCACTGACCCTGCTCCAGTGAGGCTACGCAGCGGCAGACAACCTAGACAAGACGAACATGAGAGGGCGCCTAACCCCGGACCAGAGTGCCACGATGCGAGAGATGTCACTGATGATTCGCGGTTGACCGACTACCGGTGAAACAGGATTTCGACACGTCAGCCACAACCCGTCACTGTTAATCCCTGCCGGGCCATATGTCATCACTCAGCCTGCGCAGTAACTCGTGCTTTGGTGGGATTCTAGGGCAAGAATTTCGGCTTCTTGAGGTTATATCCGTAGCTTGTTCACCGCTATCAGCAGTTCCGGCTGGGGCTGAGGAAGCGCGGAGAACGTCGATTCGTAGCTATCGACAATTGCTTCCACACTCCGTGAGATCGACTCAAGCGAACCACCTGACGGAAGCTGGAGTCCGATGCCTGCGTAGTAGTCTAGGGTTCCAGTACTCGCGCCTAACTCCGATTCCACAATTATCCTGATGTTTTCAGGGTGCATCAGTCCCCAGCAAAGTGATTTTGCCAACCCTAACTGGTAGGCAGGCATGAACTCAGTCTTGACCCAGTCCCAAGGCACCCTCCCATCAGCTCCGGGACCCAACGCAAACGGCCCCGTCGAAAAAAGCGTCATGTACACGGCGTACGGGGAGTGATCAGGATGTTCGTTGATAAGCGAGTATGGATCGGTAGATGCAAGCAGATCCTCAGCTGCCTCATCACTCCATCTATCTGGTTTTTCAGCCACCTGGCACAAAAGGCGAACTGCCCGTTCCTGGTTTGTCGCTGCCAGTACGGCTGCAGATCGTGCGAGCAGTACCATCGCTCCGTCGAATGCTCCTGCTCGCACCAGTTCTTTCTTTCAAAAACGTCCGACCTTCTCCGGATAACCAGCCTGCATTAGTTGAGACTCTATGAAGTACAGAGAAAACATGACCTCATCCTCCTGTGCCCGGTCGCTACCGAGCCCGGATCACTGTGGCGAGACGAGTCCCGAGCCACCACATGTGCCACATGGGACGATCAAACCGCTGGTAACTTCGTTAAGGCTTCGATTTCCAGACCCTTTGCATGCCGTACAGGTCTGGATCGAGGCTGGCGTCTGAGATTCCCAGGAACCGTTGGAATCCGTGATCCACCTTGGAGATCGATAATCCGCTTCGCTGGAAGTACCAAGCTTGTTCGTATTCCGAATCCGGCGAATGCTGCGACTTTTTAGTGCGCATCACACAACACTTCGCTCGATATCTGGCGTTGTACGGCGAATCTAAAACATAGAAGAGCCACGAAATCACACCGGCCGTGAACAATCCGTGATGGAAACAGCAGCACCTGCACTATTCGAGGTGCGAGCGCAGATTCTCAGCTGGGTCCTCAGTTGATTCGCCCACACAGGCAACTTGCGGCCTGGGCTGATGCGAGCGTTACCAGGGACGATACGCACCGCGTCGGCAAGTGGGTGTCAGATGTGCTGAAGAAGGACAGGATGCCTGTGGAGAGGCCCCCGTACTGACCTCATGCGATGCTCACCCACCTGGGCGCAACTTCACGCCAGTACAGTCGATACTCCGGGTGAAGGTGGTGTGTGATGTTCAGTCGGTAATACAAGGCCCCAAGCTTGGTCGTGGCCGCGCTCTTGAACCTGCTACCGATACCGATTGGCCTCGGCTGGGTGTACCTCCACGAAGAAACGCAGGTGATTATCTCGATTCTCGTCAGGGTAGTTGGAGCCGGGTTCATGCTCGTACTTGCGACGGCCGGCGGAATTGCAGGGTGCCTAGGCTCCACCGAGCCGGATTGCGGCGAATCCGCAGAGCTTCTGCTCATCACCGGAGTGGTCGCGATACTCGTCATCTCAGCCCTGCACGCGTTCCTCGTTTCTTCCAGAAGAAACAGTAGGTCTTGTTAGAGTAATGTAACTAAACACTAGCCGGAGTTCTTGGGCAGGCCGCCGTACTGATTTCACGAGGTGCTCGTCAGTCTGGGCGAGCCGTCGTTCGCGGCGGCTTTTTCGGATCCGGTCGAACACGCCACCGGACAGTCTCAAACTGAGGGCACAAACCGGGACTACCTCGCTGACTGATGGTTACAGTGTTGTAGTCGACTCAACGATGGACAACGCGGCGGGGCTTGGCCCTGGTCAAGTGTGGAAGTTCTCTGCGCTGGTGGTCGAGGACACCGCTACATCGGCACAGGTGACAGACATCACCGCGATACGTGAGTTTTAAACACCGTAAGCAAGCCTGTTTATCTGCTCTCATACAGGGTGAAACTAGAGCAGATAATCCCTGTGTTTACGTTGCCGTTCTCAGTAGTGGAAGCCTAGCGTCTAGGCTGGCATAGTTACGAAAATAACCCGTGCCGGGTTGGAGGGTTCTAGATGACGCAAGATCAGTATTCGATCTGGTGGGTGCGACGAGATCTTCGCCTTACGAGCAACCCTGCTCTTGAGTTGGCATCTCGGGAACATCGCGAAGTGATACCGCTGTTCATACTCGATCCAGTGTTCATCCGTAGTGCACAGTCTCTTCGTACCGACTTCCTCTTCTCAGGGTTGATCGAGCTAGATAAACAACTCCGAAGGTTCGGCGGCAAGTTGTTCGTGCAGGTCGGACAACCAGAGCAAGTTCTAAGAAGAATTTCTGATCACTTTCAGGCTCCGATCTATGCCGAAGAGGATTACACGCCTTACGCCAGACAGCGGGATGAAAAGGTCAGCATGGAGGTGAAACTTTTCTTAACACGCGGCCTGACCATTTTTCATCCTGATGAAGTTCGAACAGACAATGGGGCACCATACCAAGTTTTCTCTCAATTCAAGAAGCGTTGGCTGTCACTTCAGTTGCCAAAAAAAGCCGAGTATGACCTTGAGTCGATAACTTTCGCACGGGCTCAACGATTGGAATCAAAACCAATCCCTGAACCAAAGACTTCAGTTAGTTCAGGGGAGACGGTCGGACTGGAAAAAGCCGCTGATTTTTTGGCTGACGACGGGGACATATTTGATTATTCGTTCAACCGATCAAGAATGGATAGGGAGCTTACCTCAGGACTGTCCCCGTTTCTGAAGTTTGGAATGGTGTCAGTTGACGCTCTGATCGAAAAAGCGTTCGACTTGCTCGACAATCCGTTGTTGCCATCCACTCAACGGTCAGCGGTCGAGACCTGGATAAGTGAGCTAATTTGGAGGGAATTTTTCCAAGCAGCGATTTATCACTTTCCTCACACAGTAACGAAATCGTTCCGACCCGCATTTGATCATATCGCATGGAACCGCGATGAGAATGATTTGTTGAAATGGAAAAGCGGCTGCACAGGATACCCTATCGTCGACGCATGCATGCGTCAGCTAGCCACAAAAGGAACGATACATAATCGGGGCAGGATGATCGTTGCTTCATTTTTGGTCAAGGACTTACTCATCGACTGGAGGGAGGGGGCATCATGGTTCATGCACAACCTTATCGATGGGGACATTGCTGCGAATACCGGCGGTTGGCAGTGGACCGCTGGTACAGGTCTTGACGCAGCACCATATTTCAGGGTGTTCAACCCAATTTTACAAGGACAGAAATTCGATCCCAATGGCGAGTTTGTGAGAACTTGGATACCTGAACTTCGTGAGATTGAAGACAAATATGTGCATCAGCCTTGGCAGTCATCACGACTTGGCAAAAACGCCAACTCAATTAAAGGTTATCCCTTTCCTATTGTTGATCATTTTATAGCGCGGTCTGCGACTCTCAATGCGTTTGAGTCAGCGAAAAACTTATTCGGTTAATAACTCAAGCATAGTTGGAGCGGCCGGAAGTTCAAACCGCTCATGGCCCAGCCGAGTGATACGGTAACGGTAGAAACCTCAGATTCTGGACGATGGTTGAGTCAGAACTGTCGTGACCGTCTCCCGTGAAACTGGTCCAACGAGTCAGTAGGAAATCTGGGAAGATTTAGCCTCCGGAAAGGAGGAGTGCACATGCCTCGTAACGGACACATTCCGGGGCGTATAATGAATTAGCGTCGTCTGATCAAAACGGTATTGGACCGTGACCTTCTCACCGAGATTCGCGCCGATCTAAGTGATAGTTTGCCTGGATGATTCTGGCCCTTGAAAGGGAGGTCATCCATTGAGGAAGACGAGATTCACGCAGGAGCAGATCGCATTCGCCCTACGCCAGGCGGAGAACGGCACATCGTTCGGTGAAGTCTGTCGCAAGATGGGCGTGTCGGACGTCAGCAACAATGGCACACTTTTGCCAATAAAGAGATTAGGCTGATCTGAGCTGTTCCCTGAGCATCCTGTTGTGCTCTTTCCGACGGTGTAGTGACCTGGTATTTGGCCTCGCTCCTTCGTCCGGTGGCCTGATCCAGCGTCTGCATCTAGAACGTCTGTCGGGTCACCTGATTACGCTGACTCGCCCGCTAGCCCATTGGCTCACGAAAGACCACTTCGAACCAGAAACCAAGCCCCCGTACGCGTCTCAGTTCGCTCGTTTCCAGTGACGAGGGGGTGTTTCTTTGTTCGCAGCCGTACAGGATCAGCACACAGGTCCCCGGCCGCGGTATCCTGCTGCACAATTCGCTCACCGGTCACTATTCGGAGTTGAGCCAGTTCATGCCAGACGAAGCGTTCATAGGTATCGATGTTGGCACGTCATCCGTGAAAGCCGTTGCTGTTTCCGGCACGGGAACGGTGCTGGCAACTGCCGACTCGCCAATGCAGGTAACCGTTCCTCAACCCGGGTGGGCGGAGCAGCAGCCGGAAGATTGGTGGGCAGCTACCGTAAAGTCTGTCCGCACCGTGACTGATATCCTCGGCGCATCAACCATCGTGAAAGCCATCGGGCTATCCGGCCAGATGCACTCGCTAATTGCGCTGGATTCGTATGGAAACGTAATCCGACCCGCAATCCTGTGGAGCGATGTGCGCACATCAGCGCAGTGCATTACCATCCGAGAAATCGTTGGAGACGATGGCCTCCGGCGTATGTGCGGTAACCCCGCACTCGAAGGCTTCACAGCGACGAAACTCCTGTGGATGCGTGACAACGAACCCGCAAATTTTGGACGTATCGCTCACTTCTGCCTCGCCAAAGACTTTGTTCGCTTCAGGATGACCGGTGAACTGGCTACAGAGCCGTCAGACGCCGCCGCTACCCTGCTGATGGACGTTGCACAGCGCAGGTGGTCAACAGAGATGTGCGACCTGCTTGGCCTTGACCGATCACTGCTACCTCCAATCCTGGAGTCAGGAGGCATCGCCGGTCGTGTGAACGCAAAGGCAGCTGACATGATGGGCGTTCCAACCGGAACCCCGGTTGCCGGTGGCGGAGCCGATAACGCGTGTGCAGCAGCGGGAGCCGGAGTGGTCGCGGCCGGCACGTTACTTGTTTCTGTAGGGACATCGGGAACTGTAGTGGCTCCAGTGGAAAAACCGCTGGTCGATCCCGG
>JAURLM010000287.1 GCA_030831265.1 Chloroflexota bacterium | reverse complement strand
GGTCACACCGCATTGTCACGCGTTATAGAAACCGTGATGAACCAGACCTGTTACATCGGCGCAACACCACTGCAATTTCGATGTCACATCCCGGGGTGAATATGTACATGTACGAGGTCAGAGACCGACGTTTTAGTTGTCCAGGAGGCGGATATGTTCACCCGGCTATTCGATATGGCGTTCGAATCATTCATGCGAATCGGACCAGCGCAGCGCTACTCCAGCTGGATTGACTGATCTGGTTTCGGACTGTGCCGTCTCAGGTGCGGTGCATTGCCAGGTTCGCCCCACCTGTGTCCAAGAACGGGGCCCAATATTCCTTTTACCGTTCCCGCTCTCTGCTACCCTCACGCCTGTCACTCAACACGATAGGCGGAGGCTGAAAAGCAGATGGTCGTCACATACGGGGACAACAAACCGGTCACGGTCGAATCTAACGTTGAATGTAACGCCAGGGACGGCGTGGTTCTTCGGGCGGACGTCTATCATCCGATCGACGGTGGTCGATACCCGGTTCTGTTGTGCCGCACACCGTACAACAAGCTCACACCACGCTATGTGAACGATGCGCGGGCGATGGCATCCCGTGGTTATACCGTCGTTGTGCAGGATCACCGTGGACGTTACGCCTCGGGTGGTGAGTTCACGTGGATGTTCCGTGACTGGCGCGAGACGCATGATGCCGAGGATGGCTACGACGCTGTCGAATGGGCGTCGAAACTTCCGTGGTCAGACGGGCGCGTCGGAACATGGGGACACTCAAACGCTTCGTGGGCGATATGGCTCCTGTTCTCGACACAGCCGCCATCACTCACTGCTGGATTGGCAAGCGGAATATGCAAGGATCTGCTTGACCTGAATTTTGGCATCTTCGAGACAGGCCGCCGGCTTGAGTGGACGTACATGATGGCCGCCGACATTCGTCGCCGTTCGGGTGAAATAGATGGCCCTGTGACTCCTGCTGAAGCGAACCGGCGTTGGCGTGACGTTGAGCGCGGCAAGTACATCTGGTGGTTGCCGCTGGGTGATATTCCCGGCGACGTGTTTAATGGCCTGGACGAGCAATTGCAGACGTACCACCGAGCACAGAACGTGGAGTTCATGAATTTCGGGGAGTTTCATCCGAAAGTGACCGTGCCAGTATTCCAAATAACCGGTTGGTGGGATCGCTTGATTGGGACTGTCGATCACTTTGAAGGACTCCGCAAGAATGGTGATCCCAAACTGCGGGATCAGCATCGGCTGGTCATTGGTCCGTGGGGTCATGATCCCACGGACTTCTCTCGAAAAATCGGGCCAGTGGACTACGGTGCTGACGCTGATAGGGCATACCACTCGATGATTACCCGCTGGTACGACTACCAGTTCAAGGGTTACGACAACGGCATGGCGGATGAAGCTCCGGTACAACTGTTCGTGCTCGGTGAGAACAAATGGCGTGGGGAGAACGAGTGGCCGCTTGCTCGGACTGAATACACGCCGTTCTACCTGCACTCTGGTGGCAGCGCGAACACGTTTCACGGTGATGGTCGCCTGACAATTTCCGCACCTGACGCTGGCGAAGCGAATTCTGATGAATACGACTATGACCCGCGTGACCCAGTAATGAGTCTCATGCGGGCAGATTCACAGGCGGCACCTGTGGATCAGTCACCGCATGACCATCGGCAGGATGTCTTGTTTTACGAGACGACGGTGCTGGAAGAAGAATTAGAACTGACCGGGCCTGTCAGGTTGAAATTGTGGGCAAAGACCGATGGGCCTGACACTGACTGGGCAGTGCGACTGGCGATTGTGTTCGAAGATGGCCTTGCAATGAACCTGACGTACGGAATCATGCGTGCCCAGTTCCGTGACGGTTACGATCAACCGTCGCTGCTGACGCCCGGTGAAACCTATGAGTACGACATCAAGTTGAACCCGATAGGTGTTCTGTTGAAGCCGGGACAGAAGCTGCGGTTGTACGTGACCAGTTCAGATTTTCCTAACTTTGACCGAAACCACAACACGGGGAAGCCTTACTGGGAAGACGCTGAACTGCGAACGGCTCACCAGACGGTGATTCACGGCCCGGAGATGGCCTCGCACTTGCTCTTGCCTGTGATTCCGCGCTAAACGCAGACCGATAACAACATGGCCACCGGTAAAATGAGCGGTATGACAATTCAAGACCCTGACCGCCCTTCGATTTTATTTAGCGAGAACGTGAAAGTCCCATTCTGGGTGATCGGTATCCTCGGACTTGTCCTTGGAGTAACTGCCGGTGCCATGACGGGTGTTGCGGTGCGAAACCTTGTCGGCGATGACCCAATCATTGCCGGAAGTGACGCAACCCTTTTCTATGTATGTTTTGCCCTGGCTGTCTTGCTGGATATATTCCTGCTGTTTAACTTCACCAATCTTGCGATCACGGTTAACGACCGTGGCCTGGAATTTCGGTACGGGATGTTCGGTAAGTTCTTTGCGTGGGACACAATGAGCAACGCGAAATCCAATGAGTATCGCTGGATTACCTACGGTGGCTGGGGCATCAGGTTTTCGACGCAGGGTCGAAGAGCATGGAGCCAACTGAGCGTAAAAGAGGGTGTTGTCGTTGACGTGACAGAGGGTGGCAAAAAACGCCATTACTTCATATCAACACGACGGCCAGAAGAGTTGGAGTCGGTGCTTTTGTCGAAGATTGCAGTAGAAGATACCGAACCGCCCGCATGACCCGACGCTAACGCTTCACGGAATCTTCAAATTCGAGGAATATTCTGGTTTCACAAGAAAAAACCCTCCAAGATAGACAATCGGCTCCCTGTGCAACACGGTCATGGTGTCGCCTTCTCCTGACTCAGGCGGTCACCCTCCTCTATGCCGAGGAATCCATCAGATTCTGACCATGTGTTGCCAATTGGCCCGGAAGCAGACAGCCCACCTGCTTCCGGGCTGTTTTTTTGTCAGTTCTTCATCTCAAGTCCGCCCATGATTACGTTCAAGTCAAGCACTGCCCCCTCTGGATTCAGAGTTGCGGACTTAAGATCGAGATCTCCGCCACCCATAAAGGCAGTCACCTGCCCACCTTTGAACGTTCCGGAGATGCGATGTTCCGTACCCCCAAACATAGCGTTGATGTTTACCGAGCCTTCACCGGTGACAGCCTGGCCTTTGTGAGAGGATGACGTACGTTGCCGCCAGACTAGCGACATTCCCAGCAGTATCAACAGGACTGGCCAGAGTCTCCATGGGTTTGAATCCGTCACTGTCCCGATTAGTAAGAGTCCGCCAATCACCATCACGACTATCGGGCCTAACGTGAATGTGAACCCTCGTTTCGCCCAGCCGATGAAACCAACGGCGATGATAAAGAGGGGCCATATTTCGCCGATGAGGTTTGTGTTTTCACCAAAAACCTCCAGCGTGTCCAGCAGGAACAGTACGCCCAGCACAATCAGGAACAGCCCGATCCAGTTTCGGGATTTCTGCGGATTCGCATTCATCTGGATACTCCATGCAGTACAGACGGTGTTATCGCCGCGATTCTAGTGTGTTGTATGTATGTGTCGTCGAAAATGATGTGAGGTTCGCGGGAATTCGTGGCAAGGTAGCGGAAAGCCCCAAGTGCGTCTAATCTTTCGCTGACCGCATTGTGCTGACCGCCGCTGACCTTAGCCGAACCCTGGAGCCGCAAATGCTTGAACGATTCAAAGTGCCTGTAAAAGACCGAGTTTACGTGCCCCAGGAAAAGGCCCGGGCCGCTACGGAAGCCGCGTTCAGGCACGCAGGGCTCGATGAGGTGGGTGCACGCCAATGCGCTGACGTTCTTATTACAAACGATATGCGTGGTGTTGAAAGTCACGGCATATCAAACCAGTTGCGTAACTACTTGCGGCTATACGGCGAAGGCAAACTGAACGCTCGACCTGACTTCAAGATCGCTCGCGAGACGGATACGACTGCCCTGATCGATTCTGATCATGCGCTGGGTATTCATGTCGCTCCATTTGCGATGAAACTTGCGATTCAGAAGGCAAAGAAGCACGGAACAGGTACGGTGGCAGTCATCAATGCGGGGCATCTTGGTGGCGCCGGTTATCACGCATCGCTGGCAGCACAGGAGAATATGATCGGACAGGCGATGGCTGGTCCCGGTGGAAGCCAGACACTACCGACTTTTGGCGCAGAGCCGCGCTTCGGGACTCACCCAATAGCGTGGGCGGCGCCGGCCCGCAACCAGCCTCCGTTCCTTTTTGATGTAGCAACAACGCAGGTGGCCGGTAACAAGATTCAACTCGCCCGTCGAGTTGGTGCAGACCTCGAACCGGCATGGATTGCGGACATGGACGGTGAGCCGATACTTGAGCGTGTACCTGTGCCAGACAAGTACTACCAATTACCGTTCGGCGGGACGCGTGAGAACGCATCACACAAGGGTTATGGCATGATGGCGATGATCGACATCATGTGTAACTCAATGACCGGAGTTGGTGCGGGATTCCTGACCGGGGGCGGCGGCCAGATGTTTGTCGCAACGGACATCCAGGCATTCATCGACCTCGAAGAATACTTTGACTGGATGGACAAGTTCCTCGAAGGCCTGCGTAACACCAAACCGGCCAAGGGTCATGAGCGGGTGCTATATCCGGGGCTTTCTGAGTGGGAAGAGACGCAGGAGAGGGCAAAGACCGGCATTCCGTACCACCGTGAAGTGATCGAATGGTTCGGGTCTTACGCAGCCGAGATCGGGATTGATGTCGATCTGCGGTAAATAGGCCAGGAAAAACTAGAGGCGACCGAACATTGTGCTCGCTCGCCTCATTCTAATCCCCGGGCCGAACTATTCAGGATCAATCGTCGTTTATTACTCGTGTGTCCCCGCTGCTGATATATAGCTAGCGGCGGAACCTGATCCCAATCGCTTTCGCGTCTTCCTGTCGGTTCGGCATCCTGGTTCACTGAACGCTCAGTGTCCTCACGGTCTATCCGGGGCTGCCGGTTTTTGTGCTCCCGGCCTGTGCCTCTGCCTTGCCTGAATAGTATTCGCTGCGGGGTGAAGGTTCGTAGACCGCGCATGAAGACGGCGTGAAGATCATTCATAAATGACCATCACTGACGTTCCGCGAGTAACATGCGCTGCCATGCCAGATGAACAACTTTTCGCAGGTGCCGCACGCACCGACATAACGCCGCCGGTTGGAGTAGCTCACGCAGGATGGGGCGCACAACGCCACCAGGTTGCGGAGGCTATCGACATGCCTCTCTACGTGACAGCACTGGTGTTGGAGAAGGGCGATGCGCGTATCGCTATCGTCGATGTTGATGTGCTAATTCTCACCGCAGCGATGGATGCCGAGGCGCGTGATGCCGTGGTGAACGCGACAGGAATTCCGGCTGACAACATCCGGCTCGCGTACTCACACAATCACGGTGGTCCGGCGATGATGTCTCGCTGGATAACAGAAGGTGCTGGTCTTGCGGACTCGTGGCATGCCGCGTTGCCTGCGAAGATTGCGGAAGCAGCCAAAGCCGCAGCGGCCGAGATGCAGCCAGTGGTTGTTGGTTCAGGTACAGGCGAATGCCGGATTAATGTGAACCGGAGACCGATAGACGCAACCGGGACAAGGTTCACCGGGCGGAACTGGAACGATCCGGTTGATCGCGAAGTAGGCGTCGTTGGCATCGACAAACTGGACGGCACTCCGATGGCGACGATGATAGTTTACGCGTGCCATCCAACAATCATGGGACACGATAGCAAGAGCATTACGCCAGATTTTCCAGGTCCGGCAAGACAGGTGGTCGAACAGACTGTTGGAGGATTGTGTCTGTTCATGCAAGGCGCAGGCGGTAACCAGGGGCCAATTCACGGGTTCACCGGTGACTTGAACGTATACCGGCGTGAAGGGACGAAACTGGGGCTGGAAGCCGCGCGGGTACGGATGAATCTTGATCCGTATGAACGCTCCGAGCGATTGGTTGAGATTGTTCCTTCAGGTGCTGACCTTGGAATATACGAAGATCTGCCTGTTGGAAAACCTGATGACACTCTGTCCGTAGCGTGGGATGAGACTTTCTTGCCCATGCGAGAACTGCAACCGCTCAACGAACTGATAGCGCGTGCCGATCAACTGGCTGAGGAAGTCGACCAGTTGCGCTCCAATGGTGCGTCGCATGAGGAGCTTATAGCAGCAATCTCGAAGGCCAAGAAAGCCAGTATTGCCGTGAACTGTGCCTCACTTTCGGCACGTCACGGTGTAGATGGGCACATCAAGGTGCGGGTGCAGGCCATTCGTATTGGCTCAACGGTGCTTGTCGCTGTTCCTCTGGAGCCGTTTGTTGAGATTGGCCTCGAAGTCAAAGCCAAATCTCCGGCTGACCGAACATTCTTCTCCGGATTCAGCAACGGCCACCTGAACTACCTGCCAACTGACATGGGCATCGAAGAAGGTGGTTACGAGGTAGACGTATCGCCGTTCGCCGCCGGTTCAGCCGGACTGGTGACGCAGGCAAGCCTTAACGCGGTTGATCGCGTCTGGCCGTAGGCAGTCGAACTCTACGTCTCGTTATTGATGAGCCAGTATTCGAGGCTGTCCGCAAGTGCTATCCAGCTTGCTTCAAGGATGTTGGTCGATGCACCGACGGTGTACCAGACCTCACGCTCGTCCGCAGATTCAATTACGACTCGAACCGCAGCGCCTGTTCCGGTTCCTTCGTTGACCACGCGCACTTTGTAGTCGGTTAGCCTGACGTTTGCCACGTTCGGGTAGAACTCACGCAAAGCCTTGCGGAGCGCGCGGTCCAGCGCATCGACAGGACCATTGCCTTCAGCCGCCGTGTGCCGAACTTCGTGGCCAACGGACACCTTTACTGTCGCCTCTGACAGCATCGGGTGTTCCTTGCCATCTGTGCGCCAGCCGGTTCCGAAAGACGTGCGACGACGGTTCTCCACCACCACCATGAAGTCCACAAGCTCGAACAGCGGCTCGTAGTTCGGGATCGCTCTGCGAATCAGCAGATCAAGGGAGGCATTGGCAACTTCATACGAGTAGCCGAGGGCTTCTTTGTCTTTCACATGCTGGACGATTTTCGTGGCGTCATCGCGATCAAGCACATCCTCAAAGCCCATTTCTCGGATGCGGCGCACCACGTTGCCGCGACCAGCGAGTTCGGAGATGACTACCGAGTTTGCGTTGCCGACGATTGCCGGGTCGATGTGCTGATAGGAGTGTACGGAGCGTTCAGTAGCCGCTGCATGCAGCCCGCCCTTGTGGGCGAAAGCGCTGGTCCCGACGTAGGGCTGGAACGGTGATGGCCGACGGTTTACGACTTCAGCGACGTAGTTTGAGAGCGTCGTCAGTGAGGCAAGTTGCTCATCAGATACGACATCGATCCCCATCTTGAGCTTCATGTTGGCGATCATGCTGACCATGTTGGCATTACCGGTTCGTTCACCGTAGCCGTTGATGCAGCCCTGTACCTGCATTGCGCCGGATTCCACTGCCGCTATGGCTGATGCCACGGCCGTGTCGGTGTCGTTATGCGTGTGAATGCCGATCTGCGCCTCGTCACCGAGCGCCGCTTTCACTTCAGCAGTGATTCGACCGACTTCACCCGGCAGAGTTCCGCCATTGGTGTCACAGAGAATAACTCTCTCCGCACCGGCTTCCATCGCCACCTTAAGGGCTTGCAGGGCGTACTCAGAATTCGCTTTGTAGCCATCGAAAAAATGCTCGGCATCAAACATCACGCGGCGACCCTGCGATTTCAGGTAGGCGACTGAATCGGCGATCATCGCCAGGTTTTCTTCGAGTGACGTCGCGAGAACATCCCGTACCTGGTAGTCGGATGCCTTGCCAACGAGGGTCAGTACGGCGGCACCTGAATCGAGAAGTGCTTTCAGTGTCGGGTCGGCGGCGGCGTCGATGTTCGCCCTGCGCGTATTGCCGAAAGCTGAAACAACAGCGTGTTTGAGTTCAAGTGACTGGACGCGCCGGAAATACTCGTCGTCTTTTGGGTTTGCACCTGCGTAACCGCCCTCGATTACGTCGACACCGAGTTCGTCCAGCCGTTCGGTGATAGCCAGCTTGTCCTCAACGGACAGAGAAATACCTTCTTGCTGCGTTCCGTCGCGCAAGGTGGTGTCGTATAGCTCAACCCTGTTCATTTCTCTCTCGTCTCCATCGGATGGCCGCAAAAGAAAAACCCGTCCCAACCAAGGGACGGGTCTGAAGTTCCCGCGTTACCACCCTTATTGACCCCGTTGCGCCTGACATTGTCCTGTCCAGTGGCTAGCGGGATCCTCTCAGGTAAACGGCACGTGTTCATGCCTTCGCACCGGTTAACGGAGTGCGACTCCGGCTACGTCTACTTGGTCGATATTTCGACCGTTCGGGCAGCGGCTCAGGAGGGATGTTCAACTGGATTGCGTTGCGCCCGCTCACACCAAACCGGGCTCGCTCTGCCGCCGTATTCCAGCCTACTCGTCTCCATCTAACGGACGAAAATCTATCCGTACGTTGCGCCTTGCATTTCAAGCGTAGCACTTACATGTGCGTTTTGCGTGATAGTGGATACTACGAAGACAGGGGACACGTAGAATTAGGCTATCTGCCGGATTCTGCCAATTCTGTTTGCGAATTTATTATGGCGCTTCTCATACTTGGTCTGACGGACTATCTCCATGCGGAGTCACACGGTAGGCCTGGACAACGCACTTTCAACATCACTGCGCGCAGCCCGCGTGGCAGTGCAATAGTGTGGATGGAGAAAGAGCAATTGTTCCAGGTTGGGGCAACGCTCAAGCAGTTCCTGACCACAAGAGAGTCTGTGACTGACCCCGCACGGTTTGATCCCGGGTCGGATGCATCAGCAGAATTTGTGGATACAGAGTTCAAGACGCCACAGATGACGTTACGACACGATACTGCTTCCGATGTTTTCACTCTTTCGGCAGAGAACTTTGGTGACGCTGACTCAGATCAGCCTGAGCATGTTGTGGAGTTCAGTTTTACTCGTGAACAAGCTGTGCAACTCGCCAACAAGGCACTTGAAGTTGTGGCGTCAGGTCGGCCTCCGTGTCCGCTGTGCACCGGTCCCATCAACTCCGGCGAGGATCACTTTTGTGTCAAGGTGAACGGCCATACCGAGATTGGCCCGTTCCGAATCCGCAGGTAATCGTCCAATAGCGGCAACTTACGGTAAAAACCGCTAGTCTGTGGCACAGGCTGCCTTATGGATACTCCCGAACTCCGCCTGTGACGTATACGGGTTCAACGGCACGACGAAGCAGCGGCAGATGACAGAAATTTCTGAATCACTGGACACAAAAACTACTCTCAGGCGATTAGTCGAGTGGGAGATTTCCGGGATGGGATTGCACCCCGGTGGTTCAAACTACGTGTTCGTAGTGCGTCTGGAAGACCCCGATAGACCTGCTGCTGATCCTGAGGATAAAGATCCTGCCGGTGCAATGTTCGGCATATACAAGCCATCGGCGGGCGAACGGCCACTACGAGATTTTCCGTTCGGAACATTGCACCTGCGAGAGCGCGCTTCATATTTGCTCGCGACTGCGTTGGGCTGGCCTGATATTCCTCCAACGGTTGTCCGCGAAGGACCGCATGGTGAAGGCAGCGTGCAACTCTTTATCGACGCAGATGTTGAGGCCAACTACTTCACGCTACGTGACGATTGCCTGCACCTGTTTGAGCCTGTTGCCATGTTCGATGTGCTGGCACATAACGCTGATCGCAAAGGTGGTTCCTGTCTCAAAGCAGATGCTGACGGTCGAATCTGGGCCATTGATCACGGGTTGACCTTCAATCCGATGGCTCGTCGGCGGACGGTGATGTTCGAGTTCAACGGACAGGAATACCCGGTCGAGTTGTTGGACGATGTTCAGCGAGTAGCAGACGATCTTGCCGACGGTGATTCTGACCTTGCAGTGGAGATGAGTGCGCTGTTGAGTGAGTCAGAAATCGAAGGGATCAGGCGCAGGGCGGAGCGGATGCTGCAGTCTCGCAGATTTCCGATGCTTGACCCGAACGTTAACGTCCCGTGGCCGTTTATATAGCCGCAGCCCGGTTACTGTGGGGTCAGATACTGGACGCTGAAAAGTGATTCATCATCTGTCCAGACATGCTGCGTGTTTAGTCCGGCCTCTGCTGCCAGCGCTCTGAATGATTCCAGCGTGTACTTGTGGGAATATTCGGTCAGCAGCGCTTCGTCCTTCGCAAACATGAACCGTGTCCCATCAATGCACACAGACTGATCGTTACATGAAACCAGGTACATCTCAATGCGTGAATCAACTGCGTTGAAGATGGCCTCATGGCGAAACTGATCCAGTTTGAAATCAGCGCCAAGTTCCTGGTTCAGCCTGGACAACAGGTTGATATTGAACTTCGCCGTAACTCCGCGTGAGTCGTTGTAAGCAGCAAGTAGTCGTGAAAGGGGTTTCACGAGGTCCACACCAATCAGCACGCCTCCCGCAGGACCGGCAAGTTGCGCCATCTGCTGAAGAACGGAGCGCGCATCGCTGCGGGCGAAGTTGCCGATCGTCGAGCCCGGAAAGTAGATGATTCTTCTCCGAGGGTCAGGTGCGACAACCGGGAGCGAAAAATGACCGGTGAAATCAGCAATGACCGGGTGAACCGATATGTGCGGATAGTCACGCTGTAACTTCGTTGCGACCCGCCACAGGTAGTCG
>JAURLM010000286.1 GCA_030831265.1 Chloroflexota bacterium | reverse complement strand
GGAATGGGTTGTACCGGTACGCGACATAGACGCGGCACACGCAGACCGCGTGACGCTACGCGATAAAGCACAAAGCCCACGCATCGCATACGCGGTCACAGATCATCCCGAGGAGCACTATGGAAGTGCGGTCATTGCCACGCAGACCGAGGCGTTTCTTGAGCAGTATGCAGCCGGTGACTGGCAGCACGGCGAAGATAAACCGTTTGCCCTGTGGACATCATTCCCTGACCCTCATGAGCCGTTTGAGGTTCCTCGCCGGTACGCCGATATGTTCCCGCCCGCTGATGTAAAACTGCCGCCACAACGAGATGACGAGTTCACCAATGGCACAGCACCTGAACGCAACCGGGTGCTGGCGGCAATGATGCGACAGGACGATGACACCGAGGAGCATCGACGCGGTGTTATCGCCACATACCAGGCGATGACGCGATTTGTAGATGATTCGATTGGCCGCATCATGGCGAAACTGGAATCGCTGGGGCTGCGGGACAACACGGTGATCGTCTTCACCGCTGACCACGGTGACTTCATGGGCGAGCACGGCATGGCAGTGAAAGGTGGCGTGTTCTATGACTGCCTGGTGCGAGTGCCGTTAATAGTTTCGTGGCCCGGCGGAGGTGTTCCGCAGGGCGTGGTGGAGTCTTCGCCGGTGAGCACTATAGACGTGCTTCCCACGTTGTTGAAGTTGCAAGGGCTGGCGAATTTTGATGCTTCCGATGATCTGCCCGGTGCGTCGGGTGACGAGCCGGAGGAGCATTTCGACCCGAATGACATCTGGCGGGACGACAACCGGTTGCGCAGGGTGGTTGAGCGAAGAATGCAGGGGGCGCCGCTGCCGCATGTGACCGACTCCCCGGCACAGGACGCAGCTTTCTCCGAGTACGGTACTGGCGGGCCACCGTTCACCATGCGCATGCTGGAAACCCTGCCGCAGCCGTGGGGTTACGCCACGATCATTGAGTCGCTGTGGGCACGTGAGGCGGAAGGACGGCGCAAGATGGTACGGACAGAGCGCTGGAAGTACGTGCATGATCCGATGGCGGCCGGAGCGAACGGCACCTCAGGCTCTGATGGTGGACCCGGTGACGTTGACGAACTCTACGACCTGCAAAACGACCCGTGGGAACTACACAATGTCGCTCACCTGCCCGAACACGCAGGAGTCATATCTGAACTGCGGTTGAAACTGGCCGACTGGATGATCCGCACAGAGGATTTTTCCCCTGTGCCATTGCCGCGGCAGCTTGGGCGTCCGTCCGCGAGGATGCGTTAGCGCACGCCCGCAATCGCCATGCCCATCCAGTTGTTGCCCATGCGCAGCTTCACCTCGTGCCACAACTCTTCATAAGCAGCCGCGGCCCGGCTTGCCGGGGCAAAGGCATGCAAGGGTGCATGCCTGGTTCTCATCTGCTCGATCTCCGGCGCAACTGGAATCACGGTTCCTAACACGCCTGTACGCTCTTCTGGCAACACCTCGACAAAGCTGTTGTGCAGTTGCTTACGCCTGTCGACCATCGAGAAGAACGCCATTGTCGAGATGTCTCGCAGCCTGTCCTTGCGCTGCTCTTCATGCACATACTTTGTCAGCAGGTCAAAGGCTCGCACAGACAACGTGGTCGGGACGATAGGCACAAGTAAGACGTCCGAAGCATAGAACACATTCTCAGCAAGGACGCTAATGCCTGGAGGACAGTCCAGCACAACGCAATCATAGTCCGCAGCAAGCGGAGCCAGCAGGGTATCCAGCCTGCGATGCGCCTTGCTGATACCACGGTCTAGATAAGCGTCCAGGATTCGATGCCGCATGTCACCAGGCACGATATCCAGGTTCGCATAGTGCGTGCGAGCAACAACGTCACTGAGTTCAGCGTCGCTAAACATCAGTCTGCGCCCATGCGTTTTCGTCCCCGCCTGTTGACCGAACAAACGCGTGGCGGTGGAGTTCGCATCCAGGTCCCATACAAGGGTGCGCGCACCTTCCAGTGCAGAAAGGTAAGCAAGGTTCACCGCCGCCGAGGTTTTCCCGACGCCGCCCTTTATGCTGTATGCGGAGATTACTTTCACGGCTGTGCCACAGAATGCCTGTTGAGAAGAGGACCTGACGCGACGAACACCCATGTTATCCGGTCACGCTGTGGGTCAGGGAAATGGATTCGTCGTCGGTCGGGAATCGGTCTGGTTGTCGGCCCGGAAGTGATACAGTCGGCGCTGCCGCACGAATAGCCCGGCCAGCCACGCGCAAACCGCCAGATGGGACAGGAAAACCATGATCAAGCTCAGCCTGCAATCACTCTCATATCGTGACACGTTCAACGCAGGGAAGATCGACCTGATCGGAATAATCAAAAAGGCAGCCGAGTACCGCATGGACGGTGTCGATCTGCATTTCACGCACTTTGCGTCCACCGATCACGACTATCTCGAAGAACTGCGGCACCTTACGCTGAAGCGCGGACTGCACAACTGCTACATCGGCATCAGCAACAATTTTGGCAAGAAGGGTGAGGAATTACGGGAGCAGGTTGAGACGTACAAGAAGTGGATCGACGTGGCAGCAAGAATGGGCATCCAGATGGTGCGGGCCTTCGGGGCATGGGTGCCGGAGGACGAGACGCGTGAGCAGGTATGGCCTCGGCTTGTCGCTGCAACAAAAGAAGTGGCTGAATACGGTCAATCTAAAGGTGTCGTCGTAGGTCTGCACAACCACAACCACGGCTGCATCCCTGCCGTCGGCGATGACGTGCTGCAATTACTGAAAGATGTGAACAACCCGTACTACAGCCATATCCTCGACACGGGCCAGTACCTTGGTGGCCCCGGAGTTTCGCTGGGTGAACGCGGCAGCCAGGAGCACATCGAAGACCTGTACGCGTCCATCTCCACGTCTGCCCCATACGCCGTGCATGTGCGCGGTAAGATCTACCGGATAGCGTCCGGTGAAGAGGTATGGCTGGACTACGACCGCATTCTGCCGATCATCAAGAAAACTGGTTTCAACGGCTGGCTGTCAGTGGTGTTCGAAGGGCAGGACGAGTTGGACGAGCCAACCGCAGTTCCACTCGCGGTCGATTTCTTCCGCCGCAAACTAGCGCAGCACGGAATGTAACTGTGATCAAACTCCACTTACAGGCACTTTCATACAGCCACGCGCTGGCTGACGGCAAGCTGAACCTGCCGCAACTCATAGACCTGGCTGCCGACACCGGGTGGGACGGCATAGACCTCGAAGAGCGGCTGTTCGAAAGCACCGACCCGGCATACACGGAGGAGTTGCGCCAGCACGCGGCACGACGAGGACTGGGCATCGGCTACATCGGGATTCGTGCAGGTTTCGGATCCGGGTATCACGGCACGGACGAAGACCATCTCGCCCACATGATGAAATGGACGGATGTGTGCCAGCAGATGGGAATCCCGTTGCTGCGAATCATCGGCGGGGACTTGCCCGATGGACAGACTGAGGATGAGGCGTGGCCGTGGCTTGCCGGGTACATGCGGCGAATCGTGGATTATGCGAAAACGCGCCGGGTGCAGGTGGGACTGCACAACCACAATCACGGCATGTTCCCTGCGACGGGCGATGCCATCATCCGCATGCTTGACGAGATTGATGACCCGTACTTCGTTCACATCATGGATACGGGCCAGTATCGAGGGTCACCGGGGGCGTCTGGGCCGGGCAGGAAAAAAGGTGAAATTGACCCAGCGTACGACTTCTACCGGGAGATCGAAACGTCGCTCCCAAGAGCGCAGCTAGTGCGCTGCAAGGCGTATAAGATGGCTGGCGGACGCGAAGAATGGATCGATTATGACCGCATCTTCCCGATGCTGAAGCAGGCTCGTTTCAACGGGATAATGTCCATCGTGTACGAGGGCTGGGAGTTCATGCCGGACATCGAAGCCCTTCCGCTTGCGCACGATTTCTTTCGCAACCTGCTGCACAAGTACAGCATCTAGGTGATGCGAGCCCGCAACGGGTCTATCAGGAAACTAACACAGGAACAAACAGGAGAGTTTGATGGGTAAGTTTTACGAGAATTCCATCGTCCCCAAAGAGATGCGGCGTGACTATGACGTCTACGACCGTATCAATAAGCTCGGCATCCCCATGGGCAGCTTCGACGAGGACGTGAAGTCGCTTGCCGGTGCTGGCATTGCAGGCGCGGTATTCCACGAAAGCGGTCTCGTATACCTGTCTGGACTGGGACTTGGCCCCGGCAACATGTACGACGATCCTGACCGTATCAAGGAGGGCCAGAAGGCTGGCCGAGAGATCACTGACTCAATGGTGCGACGATTGCACTGGGCGTTGACCTGCGGTAAAGAGGGTGGTGACCTGAATGACGTGCTCTACACGGTTAAGGCGCTAGGCATGGTGGTCTCGACCGATGTTCACTTCTTCGGAGCGCCCGCGGTCGTCAATGGATTCTCCGCTCGCTGGCAGTCGGTGTTCGGCGGCGGAATAGGTGAGTTTGCCAAAGACGGAACGGACCAGAACTACAGCGGCGTACACGCTCGAAGCGCCATTGGAGGTTTCACGGGCCGGTTTGCGCTGGAGCCTGAAATCATCGTGGCAATCTCGCCGGAGCTTGCAAGGGCCATCATCTCAAACCGCGGATGGGTATTCCCACTGCCACCGGCACAGTTGGAGAAAGTTCGCAAACTGACGTAAGAGGCCGGGCTTTCGACGCCTTACTCACCGGTATAAACACCAGAACTGGCCGTGATGCGATCCCCGTGTCACGGCCAGCTGTGTTTCAGCGGCAGTTCGTCGCTGCTACTTCAGGTGCTTCAGGGCACGATCCAGGATTGCGTGAGCGACAGCCAGCTTGTCCATCAGCGGCATCTGCTCAATGTTGCCCGCGGCGTCCACAAAACCTACGCGGTTGGTGTCGGTGCCGAATCCTGAACCGGCTTCGCTGACATCGTTCGCCACCGAAAAAACCGCGCCCTTGGATGCCACCTTGGAACGCGCCTTGTTCGCGGCGTCGCCGGTCTCGGCGGCAAACGAAACCTTCACCAGTTTTGGTCCCGTAGCCAGCGGCATCCAGTCCTCGTTCTTCACGAGTTCGATGGACATACTGCCGCTGCTTTTCTTAATCTTTTCGGATGCAACGCTGGCAGGACTGAAGTCAGATATCGCTGCGGCCATAACCAGCAGGTCAGCATCTGCGGACTCGGGTAGAACCGCATCACGCATCTCGTTCACCGTCTGGGCAGGAATCACCCGGACACCGCCAGGGTTCGCAAGCGCGGTCGGTCCGCTCACGAGGACAACCTCTGCCCCGCGGTCACGCGCTGCCTCTGCAATTGCGTAGCCCATCTTCCCAGATGATCGGTTGGTGATGACTCGAACCGGGTCGATGGGTTCTTGCGTGCCACCGGCGGAAACAACAACTTTCCGACCAGCATAGTCGCCGTTCTTGCCGATGACCTGACGCACGATACCAACGATGTTCACCGGCTCTTCCATGCGCCCCTTACCAGTAAGCCCGGAGGCAAGTCGGCCTTCACCGGGGCCAACCATGACTGCGCCGCGTTCGCGCAGCGTTCTTACGTTGGTCTGCACGGCCGGGTGTTCAAACATGTTCGCGTCCATGGCAGGAGCAACGACCAGGGGAGCGCTGGTTGCGAGAACAGTCGCGCCAAGAGCGTCATCGGAAAGGCCGAGTGCCAATTTGGCGATGGTATTGGCTGTAGCAGGTGCAACCACCACGCAGTCTGCATCCAGCGCAAGCGAAACGTGGTCTATTGCAAGGGGGGAATTGGCTTCCCACAGACTTGTAGTGACAGGTCTATGAGTGAGAGCGGAGAATGTTGCCTTCCCAACAAACTGCTCGGCAGATGCCGTCAGGATGACATCTACCTGCGCCCCGGACTGCACTAACTTGCTGGCAAGGTGAGCTGCCTTGTACGCGGCGATACTCCCGCACACACCGAGAACTATCTTCTTGCCATTTAGAGGCAAGAATCGTCCATTCCCCTGTGCTGTACCGGACTTCTCCATAAGTAAATCTCGCAGCGACCACTGCGTTTCCTGCTAACGGTTAAGCTCGTGGACGATCCGCAACCCCTGCAGCGTCAGATCCGGGTCATAGACATCGAAAGTATCCGTCAGAGGGTCGATCACTGCTGCGAGCCCGCCCGTTGCGACAATTTTGCAGGCGTCTGGATCATCGGGGTTTAGTTCATCCGTGATACGACGCAGCATTCCCTCGATAAGTTCGACGTAT
>JAURLM010000285.1 GCA_030831265.1 Chloroflexota bacterium | reverse complement strand
CTGTCTGGCGGTGAGTGTGGGTGGGTGTGACGATGTCCACCGCGTCGATGTCTGACTTCTCAAGCATCTCGCCGTAGTCCGTGTAGCCTTCAGGAACACTCCACTCTTTCTGCATGGCTGCAAGGGCGGTGGCATCACGCCGCATAAAAGAGACAACCTCAACGTTGTCCAAACGCGAAAAATACTGCATGTGCGTGCGGGCAAACGGACCTGCGCCAATGATGCCGATGCGAAGTTTCTTTGAGTTGGGCATGCCTATCCCTGATGATGATTTAGCGGCCGTTTGTGCCTGGCGCGCCAGTCTACAGCAGGAAAACCAGGTTTCGGTGCTTAAACCTCGTCAGCGCGTCCCGCGCGGCGGACAGAATGTTCGGTGATTCCGTATGCCTCGCCGTGGTTGGCCCCGCCCGGGAAGATTTTTCCGGGGTTGAACCGTTCTGATACTGGCGTGGCCCCGGTCTTTGGCGCTCCGTCTGATGAACCGTGATCCGGGTTAAGGAACGCCTCTCGCAAGCCCTTCATGGCGTTCATGTCATCGTCGGTGAACACAAGCGGCATGTAAGCCTGTTTTTCGATACCTATGCCGTGTTCTCCAGAAAGTGCGCCGCCGTGCTCGACACATATTTCGAGGATGCGTTCACCTGCCTGGATCACCTTGCGAACTTCATCCTTGTTGCGTTCATTGAAGAGGATGCACGGGTGCAGGTTGCCGTCACCGGCGTGGAACACGTTGCCAATGGTCAAGCCCAGCTCGTCACCTACAGCCTTCACCTGGCGCATGACCTGCTGCAACCGGGTGCGCGGAACTACTCCGTCGACGAGGTAGTAGCTGGGTGCGATGGTGCCGAATGCGCCAATGGCTCCTTTGCGGGTCGCCCACAGATCTGCCCGCTTGGCTGGATCATCCGCTGACCGCAGCTCAGAGGCTCCGTTCCTGTTGCACACCTCTTCGACCAGCGTCGACTGCTCTTCGACAGATTCAGTTAGCCCGTCAAGTTCGACAATCAGCACCGCTTCTGCGTCAGCCGGGTAACCGGGGTGGTAGACAGGTTCACATGCATCAATGGTCACGCGGTCCATCATCTCGAGCGCTGACGGGACGATGCCCGCTGCGATGATGTCGGAGACTGTCTGAGACGCGGCGTCGAGCGATGTGAACGCCGCAAGCATGGTGTGAATCTTTTCAGGGATACGAAGCAACCGAACTGCCACTTTGGTGACTACGCCGAAAGTTCCCTCGGAACCGATGAATGCTCCGCGCAAGTCGTAGCCAGTCGATTCTCGTTCCGGACCGCCAAGCCACAATAGTGTGCCATCTGCCAGTACAACCTCAATACCAAGCACATGGTTTGTGGTGGTTCCGAGAGCCAGGCAGTGCGGCCCACCCGCGTTCTCCGCGACGTTTCCGCCAATGGTGCAGGCCTTCTGTGATGACGGGTCAGGAGCATAGTAAAGCCCGTGTTGGGCAATGCGGTTGGATAGTTCAAGATTGACGAGGCCAGGCTCGACAATAGCGACCCGGTTTGCGATATCAACATCCAGTATTCGGTTGAGGCGTGCAAGACCAATTACAACGGAGTCTCGAAGGGGAATAGCACCGCCTGACAGTCCCGTTCCCGCCCCACGCGGGACTATGAACGCATCGTGCCGATTTGCAACTTTCACGCAGTCTGCGGCTTCCTGCGCTGAGCCGGGAAGCACGACCACGCGCGGGGCAGCGCGGTCGATTGACCCATCGTATTCATATAGCAGCAGGTCTTCTGGCTTCCAGACAACGTTTCGCCTCCCGACCACATGTTCGAGGTCGGCGATTAACAGGCGGCTGGCGGTTGTTTGTTTTGCTGCTGATGTCATGGAACGTATTTTGCCATGCATCGTCGCAGCGCGTGCAAAAGCGAAGTTGTAGTGGCCCGTTTTGTTCACTGAAACCCATAACGCACACCGATAGCCACCGGTGCGCTGGCTGTTTGTGGAGACGGATTCGGAGAAACTGGTCGTAACGAGTTGCCGTCGGTGGCTGACCGGGAACCACCTGTCCTTGCCATCCACCGGCGGAAACCCGTCCTTCTGTCCGTCGACACGAAAAGTCATCCTCACGGACATGCGCCAGGAGTCCCGTCTTGCAGCAAGTCTCCGCCAGTCCACCATTCGCTCGACCCGGCACTATTCACGTTGGCGGAGAGTCTCCTCGGAAAAATCTGCGTAGCACCGTGGCTGGTTGGCTTGGGACGGTAGTTGTACTTGTGGCGATAGCGGCTCCGTTACTCCTTGAGCGATATGTCGAATTTGACCCCGGGTTGTTGCTGACGTTTGGATACCTGGCGGTCTTCTTGCTGGGAATCCTTGGAAGCGTAACTTTTTTTCTGCCTGTGCCTGTGCTGACACTGGTGTTCGCCGGAGCAACGGTTCTGAATCCCATTCTCCTTGCAGTGGTAGCTGCAGCGGGGATTACGTTGGGCATGGCCGGTTGTTACGCACTTGGGAAGGCAGGCTCACGGTTTGCGGAGCGCTCCCAGCCTGAACCCGGGTCAAGGATGTACCGATGGACTCAACGAGTTGCAAACTGGTATACCCGCAATGTGGCAACCGCTTCGTTCGTCATTGCAGCGATCCCGAACCCCGTCTTTGACTACGCTGGTTATGTCGCAGGTCTGGCTGGAGTAAACCAGAAAAGATTCCTTCTAGCGACCTTTATCGGCAAAGTTGTGCAATCACTGGTGGTCGCTCTACTCGGTTACTACGCTTTTGATCAGATATCGCAGGTCTGGTAGTAAACCAGGGTCACAAACGCACATAATTCGGGCATGAATACCGTCTGGCATTGCGCCAAGTTCAGGCGGATACTTGAGACAGTAGTTTCCAATATCACCGTAAGTTTCAACTGCCGGGGCAACTGGCCCCGGTCTCTTGCTGGCAGGCGTTCAGACGAAACCCAAACTCCATCTGCCCGGTCGCCCGGCCGGTATTGCATCGGGAAAAATAGCCAGCGGAGATGGTAGGGGCACGTACCAGCGCAGGAAGTCTCCGCGCGCTCCCGGTACAGGCGGCATGCACAGGCCTGTTTACCGAATCAGCAGGATCAAACCGTTCGAACCGTTCGGTCATACCCAGTTCCGCAGGTACGCGCTGGCAGCATGGTTCTCATTTTCAGCGTTCTTCGTCCAGATGCTGCTGCGCGGATGGTTGGTTAACGACTTGACGGATTCACCGTTCCTGGTGTCACTGGTTCCGGTGTTGTACATCGGGCCAATGCTGATATTCACGCTGGTCGGTGGTGAACTGGCCGACAGGTTTCCCCGCACTCGCATTGTGGCCATAGGCGAGTCGGTAGTATTCCTGACGTACGTGATCCTTGTGGCGCTGATGGTCATGGATGTCGTCACTGCGTGGCATGTGCTTGGTCTGACGGGTATTCACGGTATTACGAGTTCCATCTCGGCACCTGCTCGCCAGACACTGGTTGGTGATCTTGTCAGAACACGTTTGCAGCGGCCTGCACTGGGTCTTTCACCGGCTATATTCAACATGGCGCAGATTGCCGGGCCACTTGTTGGTGGGCTGGTGCTTGCCAGGTATGGCGCACCTGCGGCCAGCATCCTGAGTGCTGCGCTCATTCTGCCCGCGATTCCGCTTTATGCCAGGTTGAAACCCGTGGCCAAGTCTCCCATGGCTCATCACGGCAACGTCATCGAAAACCTTCGGGAAGGTGCGAGGTATATCGTCGGGCACACCACACTTCGCTGGTACCTCGTTGCAGGATTCGTCCTCGTTATCACCGTGAACACGTGGGGTGCGATGTTCCCACCGCTTGCTAAAGACGTCCTAGGGCGTGGTCCAGGTGGACTTGCCGCTTTGCAGGTGGCCGTCGGTATCGGCTCCATGGTTGGTGCGGTCTTCGCTGTATCACTGGCGGAACAGTTCGGAGAAAGGCGACTTTCGCTGATATCCGGCTTCCTGTTCGCCGCGCTGGTTGCCGCATTGGCCGTTTCCAATATCTTCTACGTATCAGTAGCAATTGCCGGTATGGCCGCCGCTGTCGCCACGCTGTATTTCGTGACCAACATGATTACGATGCAGATGGCGGCTGCACCGGAGTTCCGCAGCCGGGTGATCAGCGTTCGCTTCATCATGTTCGGTTTCGGCCCATTCGGTATGATCGTAATTGGCGCTCTTGCCCAGTTCCTGGGAACGCAAGTCGCACTGGCTACCGCAGCTGGTTCCGGCGCTATTCTGCTTCTAATCGCTTCGTTACTGATGAGGACGCGTGAGTACAGCGAAGACGTAGATGGAACTGATCAACCTCTCGGCAGGTCAGATTCAATTCGAACTGCACCCAGGGTGCCAAGCGATAGTTCACAGCCAGATTCGACGGACTCCCGTGAAGTGACCAACGAAAGCACGGATAGACCCTCCGCTTGATATCGTGCTTTACCCGGCTGGGACAGGCAAAGTCATTCGGATGACACTCCAGAACGCCGGGAATTGTCAAAAACCGGGCTCACAATGCAGTCACCCTGCATGTCTATTGAGCAATCCGCACCTACAATTGATGTGTATGGACCAATCACGAATTCGCAACTTTTGCATCATCGCCCACATCGACCATGGGAAGTCGACCCTTGCCGACCGGCTCATCCAGGAGACCGGTGCGGTATCGACTCGCGATATGACGGCTCAACATCTCGACACGATGCCGTTGGAACGCGAGCGCGGGATCACGATTAAGGCGCAGGCAATACGCCTGACCTATAAGTACGATGATGACAAGAGTTACCAGCTGAACCTTATCGACACCCCCGGGCACGTTGACTTCGCATACGAGGTTTCCCGTTCACTGGCAGCGTGTGAGGGCGCACTCCTGCTCGTCGACGCCACACAGGGCATCCAGGCTCAGACGATGGCGAACATCTACCTTGCGCTTGAGCATGATCTTGAGATCATCCCTGTCATCAACAAGATAGACATGCCCGCCGCCGAACCGGAACGAGTAGCGGCAGAGCTCAAACAGGCGTTCGGCTTCAAGGATGCGGAAATCCTGTTTGCTTCTGGGAAAACCGGTGCCGGTGTGCACGAACTCCTGGAAACCATCGTCCACCTGATCCCTCCACCCAAAGGTGATCCTGGCGCTCCTTTGCAGGCGATGATTTTCGACTCGAAATATGATCAGTTCAAAGGTGTTGTGGCCTATATCAGGGTGATGAACGGATCCCTGCGAACAGACGACCGAGTGCGGCTCATGCAGACAAAAGTAGAGCCGGACGTTCTGGAAGCAGGATATTTCAGTCCTGTGATGGTCAAATCTGACTCACTTGGAGTTGGCGAAGTAGGTTATGTCGCCACCGGCCTCAAAAACGTTAGAGACTGCCGTGTCGGTGACACTTTGACGATGGCATCCAACCCGGCGACAAAGGCTCTCCCTGGTTACGCCTCACAGATGCCAATGGTGTTCACCGGGATCTATCCGTCAGAGGGTGACGAATACCCAGCATTGCGGGAAGCGTTGTCCAAGCTGCAGTTGAACGACGCTTCACTGGTTTTTGAACCTGAGTCATCGGCCGCCCTTGGTTTCGGGTTCAGATGCGGATTCCTGGGTCTTCTGCACATGGACGTTATCCAGGAACGGCTGGAGCGGGAATACGACTTGGAGTTGATTGCCACGGCTCCCAGCGTGTCCTTCGATGTAGAACTGACAGATGGAACGCGAATTCATGTGGACAATCCATCGAAGCTCCCTGAGCCACAGCGCATAAAAACTATCTTCGAACCGTGGGTCAACATCACGATACTGACTCCGTCTCGCTACATCGGCGGCATCATGGAGATGGTCACGTTGCGCCGAGGTGAGTATGTGAAGATGGAGTACCTGCAGCCGGCTCAGAGCGACAACGCCGCCAACGCATCACAGGATGCGCGTGTGATGCTTGAGTACAACATCCCGCTTTCAGAGATACTTGTGGACTTCCACGACACACTGAAGTCAGTCACAAGCGGTTACGCTTCGCTCGACTACCGCCTGATCGATGCTCGCGCATCCGACATGGTGAAACTTGATGTGCTTGTTAACCATGAAGCGGTGGATGCACTTTCGTTAATCATTCATCGGTCCTACGCCGAATCGCAGGGAAGACAACTTGCAGCGAAACTGAAAGAGTTGATCCCGCGTCAGATGTTCCAGGTTCCAATCCAGGCCGCTATTGGTGGAAAGATTGTTGCGCGGGAGAACATTTCAGCGATGCGTAAGAACGTACTTGCTAAGTGTTATGGCGGTGACGTTAGCCGTAAGCGCAAGCTGCTTGAGAAGCAGGCTGAAGGCAAGAAGCGCAGGGCAAAGATGATCGGCGCTATTGAAGTGCCGCAGGAAGCGTTCATGGCCGTGCTTACGCTTGAGCGCCAGCAGGTTTCCCGTCATTAACTGACGTCTGCCTAACGCCTGCGGCGGAGCACATCGAAGAACCGGTCTTCGTACTCTTCAAACACATGCCATGCTTCGAGTTGTCGGTGCAAGGTCGCAGGGTCAAGCTCGCCCGCTGCCACCTGCTGCAACATTTCATCGATACGGCGACGTGCATCGCGCGGCACACCAGCAGTGAGTTCGAGGTCGCCTGCACGCTGGAAGTCCCTGAAGTTTCCCGGTGCTGAACGATTCGTCAGTTCAAAGATGAACTTCATCAGGGAAACGTCCCATAGCTCATCGACACCAAGAATGACCGCCTCAAGTGGCCGAGACTGGAGGTCGATTTGCTTCTTGATGCGCTCAGCCACGTCTTCCGGTCGAGCAGCCACAATCTCCATCCCTGACGGCTCATTCGCGTAGGTGTATAGAATCCCGGGATCATCGGCCATACCTCGCCGAATTAGCTCACGCATGAACTCCTGTGCCTCTTCACCGAATCCGTCTGTCCGGGATAGGAAATATGGCGTGACAATTTGCGGTCGGCTTGCCTTGACTGTTCCTCGCCTGACCACCGCTTCCTCTTTGGCGAGGTTTGAGTCGAGTGACTGGTAAAGCGGCCTGGTAATCATGTGGTAGGTGATTACGGTCGTGCCAAACGTGGCAAGGTTCTGAGTTGGCGTTCTGATTACGGTCGTGTCAGACAGGACTTTTATGAATCTAGGATCCATACACTCTCATCTGGTCTCTGATGGGTTCGTTGTAGCCCGGACAAAGTTTGGTTTTCGATTATGTCTGATGCTCTGACTTTTGCCAGACTTTTCATAGTAGCGCAATAGTTCACAGTGGTTGGATTCGGCAACATGACTACGGTTGGGCTGCCGTAGTATGCCGTTGTGAATACATTACAAGGGGAAAATCAGAACTTTCAGGCTGACGACCAACCAGCGAACAGCGTGGTTGAATCTAGGCGTCGTCGTGCATGGGCGTACGGCACGTTCCGGCGTGTCTGGTTGGCAACGGTTCTTTTTTCACTTGGTAACTGGACCGAACGCATCGTCGTCGGTTTCTTCGTGCTCAACCAATCCGGTTCAGTCTTTCTGACCGCTGCCACGTTTGCTGCAAGGCAAGCGCCTGGAGTATTTGCTGCTCCTATTGCAGGGGCGGTGGTCGACCGTTGGCCACGGAGCCGAGTCCTGGCAATCACTGCAATTTACAAGACGGCTGTCCTGATCGGGCTGGCAATGGTTGCAAGTTCGGATAACCCGGCGATGTGGGCAGTTTTTGTACTGACCGCGCTCGGTGGAATCGGCCAGTCGTTCGAGATACCCGCGACACAGGGACTCGTGACCGATTCCGTCCCTCGGAACGTCCGAATGAACGCTGTTGCCGTGCAATCTGTCGGTGCAAGAGGTATTGGAGCCGTGGGTGGACTCATGAGCGGTCTTGTTATCGACGAACTCGGTGTCTCTTTTGCATTAAGCATAGGAGCGGCCGCATTCGTAACCGGCGCATTGGCTACGTTGCTCGTTCGAGTATCTCCTGCAACGGCATCGATGGAACACCCGGTAAAGGTTGGCTTCCACATGTTCGGACGTGCCTACCAGGACTTGCTGCTCCTGCTCAGTATTCCGTCTGTCCGTGTCCTGCTGATCGCCGCAGTGCTCGTGGAAATGTTCGGTTTCGCGTTTGGCGCTTTACTGCCATCAGTTTCCGTAAACGTACTGGGTACAGCCGGAACCGGCCTGGGCGGACTCAACATGATGGCCTCGTTCGGTTCGCTGGCGGGTGTCATTGCGCTTTCTCTGCTAGGTGATTATCCGCGTAAGGAAAGATTGCTCGTCCTGGTGACACTGACATATGGCAGCTTCCTGGTGATGTTTGCGTCGTCCAGTCTGTTCCCGTTGTCGATGATCCTGATAGCCGGAGTCGGGACGTCGGCAGGCGCGTTCGACGCAATGCAGTGGACGCTATTGCAGAGCAAAGCTCCAGAGCACATGCGAGGCCGTGTGATTGGCGGATGGGTGTTCGCAATCGGGTTCGGATGGCTGGGCCACCTCGGACTTGGCGGACTTGGCGAACTCGTCGGTGTCCAATGGGCGCTTGGAGGCGCGGGCGCACTCGTGCTTGTCACAGGGATTGTCCTGTGGCGGTCATCTCATCGATTTGCCGCAGACAGCGAACTAGCGAAAACGGTATAGCGTTAGGTCAACCGGGTACGTTCAGGCCTATTCCCAACCGGCGATAGCCTGTTTGACCAGTGCGCGCAGAGCTGCGTCCTTACCTGCCTCATACAGGGCAGCTTCAAGCATGCCACCAGGGTTTCCTGTGTCTGCGTGATGTCCCTCGAATCGGCATGCGTGAACAGGAAGTGTGCCGATGGTGGCCTCGATGGCGTCGGTTAGTTG
>JAURLM010000284.1 GCA_030831265.1 Chloroflexota bacterium | reverse complement strand
TCTGCGTACTCAAGATCAGCACCAGACGGTAATCCGCGCGCAAGTGCGGTGACCTTGATGCCAAGCGGGCCGAGCAGCCTGTGAATGTACATCGCAGTCGCCTCGCCCTCAAGATTCGGGTTCGTGGCGACTATAACCTCAGTCACTTCACCGTCATGCAGCCGCGCCAGCAACTCTTTCAGCTTCAGGTCGTCCGGTCCAATGCCGTTGACCGGTGATATGACACCGTGCAGAACGTGATACATGCCCTTGAACGCCCGCGCCCGTTCGATAGCGACGACATCAAGCGGCTCTTCGACGATACATATTCGCGTGCGGTCACGACGCAGGTCACGACATATCGCACATTCAGCGGACTCACTGATGTTCTGGCACGTGTCACACAGCACAATGCGGTCTTTTACGCCGGTAATGGCCGCGGCTAGCTCCTCCGCCTCATCCTTCGGCATACGGATCAGGTGATAAGTGAGACGCTGTGCGCTTTTCGGGCCGATGCCGGGCAAACGGTGAAACGCCTCTATCAAGCGGGCGACCGGTGCTGCGGCGGACGGTGCTAGTTCAGATCCTGCCATTTTTATCCGGATTCAACTGGTTGGTTGCCGCCATCAGAAATCCTGACGAACAGCGGGCGACCGAATTACATGAGGCCGGGGATGTTCAGGCCTCCGGTGATCTTGCCCATCTTCTCAGCTGCCTCTTTCGCAGCCGAATCGAGCGCATCGTTGACCGCAGCCAAAACAAGGTCCTGCAACATCTCGACATCTTCAGGGTCAACTACGTCGGGAGCGATCTCGATCGACTCAAGGCGGTTTCCACCCTGCACAACTGCCTTCACCACTCCGCCACCCGCAGTGCCTTCACTAAGGGCCTGCGCGAGCTCTTCCTGTACCTGCGCCAGCCGACGCTGCATGTCCTGCGCCTGCTTCAGCATGTTGCGGTTCATCATCGTGAAAGATCCTCCGACCCACAGTCCGGGTGTTGCGGGCAGTTCTGGCAGATTGGGTGTGACTTAGCCCCAGTTTAGAGGTTTTTCCGGCAAGTCGCAGTTGTACTTAATTCGCAATGCAGCCACTTCACGGGCATAACGCATAAACAGCGTTCAGTGGCGACCACTGGAGCCGTTGCCCGTGAAATCCGGCGGCTGGTTCAGGAAACGAGAGAACCAGTCCAGCATCCGCTGAAAATACTCCTCACGAATACGGCCGTGCTTTGCCCTGAAGATGCCATGGCTCGTCTCAGGCATCCGGACGAACTCGACAGTCTTGCCTGCTCGTTTAAGCGCAACAAAATACTGTTCCGATTGCTCGATCAGGACTCGCCCATCGTCCTCGCCATGGATGAGAAGCACCGGAGTGCTCACGTTTTCCGCGTATGTCACCGGCGAATGCCGCACGTACCACGGCAGATTCTTGCTGCGGGAGCCGCCGAACTGGACTTCGGAGAACGGCACGCCAATATCAGATGTCCCGTAGAAGCTGGGAAGGTTCGTGACGGGCGCACCGATCACCGCGGCCTTGAAGCGGTCAGTGTGACCAACCGCCCAACTGGCCATGAAGCCACCGTAGCTCGAACCGTGCATCACGACTCGTGACTCGTCCGCGTACGGTCTCCGCAGCACGCTGGAAAGCGCGGCCATCACGTCGAGATAGTCTCCGCCACCCCAGTCGCCATGAACCGCCGTCGCAAACTCCAGCCCGTAGCTGGACGAGCCGCGCGGGTTCGGTGCGACGACTATGTAGCCATTGGTCGCCCCGACCTGGTGCACCGGGTAGAAGGCATCGTAGAAGACCGAATGTGGACCGCCGTGTACGTCGAGCAGCACCGGGTATGAGCGGTTAGGGTCCATGTCTGGTGGGAACCAGATTCGGACGTCTATCTCCCGCTTCTCGCTGGTGACGCTCACACGCTCAAACCGTGCCACAGGATGCTCGGAGAAGTATTCATCGTTCAGGTGTGTAAGTTGGACACGGTCGCCGTGCAGCGTGTCTACGGCGTACAGCTCGCCCGTGCCTTCCAGCGTGTTCGAAGCAGTAACAACGGTGTCGTGCGCCGCAGAAACGTCCCAGTCGATGATCTGCTCAGAACCTTTCGTGACACGGCGAACCTGTTTGCTTTCGGGGTCTGCGATGCAAATGAACGATTCGCCGCGCGCATCGGCGATGAAAAAGATCTGCCGGTCTGTTGGCCACCGCACCGCAGGTGTTCCGGCGCCGAGCGGTATGTTCGCACCGGAAATCGGTCGTAACGAGTCATCCGTGAGGCGGCGCGGGTACGCACCCGGCTCCAGCACGTACATCCAGCCCTGGCACGTGAGGCCGTGACCGCCCACCTGCTGCACGCGCTCCGCCCCGATGACCGCCAGCCGCTTGCCGTCCGGCGACCACGCGACGCCGTCAGACATGAACAGCCCGCCAGACCACCGCTCGGCCTTCCCGCCGACCACCGCCTGAACGTAAACCTCGTTGCGTGAAGTCGTGTCACGAAACGGCCCCTGGTCGGTGAGATAGGCGATGCGGTCTCCCGATGGCGACCAAACGGGCGGCCCGTGTTCCGCCTCTGCATCAGTAAGTTGGCGGGATTCGCCAGATGCGACATCAAGCACAAAAAGCTGGCGGAACGCGTCACCACGCCAACCAAAACCGTCCTGCTGGAAGCGAATCCTGTCCGTGCTTCGTGGAGCGAGATCGTCTCGACCAGCGTCCGGGTCAACATCGGCGCGATACGCAATGTGCTCGCCAGATGGTGACCATGCAAACACGTCAACAGGACCAGCTTGACGCGTCAGCTGCACCGCGTCCGAGCCATCCGCACCGCATTTCCAGAGCTGTCCCACACCCTTCCCATCCACTCGCAAGAAAGCCAGTGCCGAACCGTCCGGAGCCCACACGGCAAGCGAGGCGTTCTCCTGCAACAACGTCGGCTCGCCGCCCTCGAACTGCTGGATGTAGACATCCTTCAGCTCCAGCGGAGATTCTTTCTCGAATCGCCCGACGGTGTATACGACAGCGGTCCCATCCGGGCTGATAGACGCCTCTCTCGCAACTTTGGTGTGGTAGTGGAAATCAGGACCAATGGGAGAAGCCATTACGCTCATCTTTCAGAGGGTTATGCGGTGGGCAATCACCAGGATTTGCTTGCTGAAAACTTCCAGGGCGCGCCAAAACGGGCCAGTGCGGACCAAAACGGAATTGTATGCGCGCAGAGGCATGCTTATTGGGCAAGAAAACAGAAACCATGGCGTGCTACTCTCATGCGCAACCGGGATAACGCCGACCGCGTTCGTCGCGACACAGCCAGTACCGCCGGATCAGGTATCCAGCCCCCATCTACAGCAGAACAAAACAGGAAGAACGATGAAGATCACAGATGTCCGTTCCGTTGTCGTAGGGAATCCCTGGAAGAACTGGATATTCGTCATCGTCGAGACTGACGCTGGCATCACCGGGCTTGGGGAGGCAACAGGCGGACTGAGCACACAGCCAACAGTCGCCGCCATTGAAGAGGTCAAGCACCTTGTCATCGGCAGGGATCCCCGGCAGATTCACACTATCTGGAACGAGCTGTACCTTGCCGGTTTCCTGCGTGTGACGAAGGAAATGGCGGGTATCGAGATGGCCTGCTGGGACATTCTAGGAAAGTCGCTCGGCGTGCCCGTCCATGCCCTGCTGGGCGGCAAGATGCGTGATGACGTGCGGGTCTACGCAAACGGCTGGTACTCCGGGCCACGCACACCCGAAGGCTTCGCTGACCGGGCGAAAGTCGTGACCGGCAAGGGCTACACCGCGCTAAAGTTCGACCCGTTCGGCACCGCCTATCTCACGATGTCGAAAAAGGAAAGTCACGAGGCAGAGGCGCTGGTAGAAGCCGTGCGTGACACGGTCGGCCCCGAAGTGGACATCCTGATCGAGGCGCACGACAGGTTCACAGTCGGACAGGCCATCGAAATTGGCAACTGGCTGGAGAAGTACGAGGTCACGTGGTTTGAGACGCCGGTGTACTCGACAGACGTTGACGCGCTGGTTGAAGTTGCCCGCCGCGTGCCGGTTCGAGTTATCGCCGGGGAGCGAATGCACGACCTCCACGAGTTCGCCCAGTTCCTTGCGACGAACGTGACTGACATCATCAACCCGGAACCGCTCGGAGTCGGCGGTGTGTTCCGGTCGGTTCAGATAGCCGGACTCGCCCGCGCCCATCACGCACAGGTCGCATTCCACAACGCCGAAAGCCCCCTCAAGACTGCGATTGCACTACAGGTGGATGCTGTGACGCCAAATGTGTTCATCCAGGAGTGTTTCGACGATTTTCTTGAGCCGTGGGTTGACGATGTACTGCAGGGCTTTGTCTGCGTGAAAGATGGCCACATCACGATCCCGGACGCTCCCGGCTATGGCGTTACGCTGAACGAGGACGAGGCGAGAAAGCACCCTTACGGCAAGAGCAACTTCCTGCGCATGTTCAAGCCCGGCTGGGAGCGCAGGGACATAGCCCGCTCGGAGTGAGCCACGGTCGCACGAATGCCACTACAGTCACCGGCTGACAGGTCCATCGCACAGTGGGTCACGGGGCCGAGATTGCTGAAACTCGGCGAGAAGATCGCATTCGAGTTTTTTGTGCCGCCTGGCGCTACTTTTGGGAAGCTGGAAATCTTCCCGCAGTATCTTGAAGCCTCCGGGACGAGACGATCCGCACCCGGAAAAACTCTCGGATGGCTGGATTCTCTTCCCCGTGAACAGTTCGAACTCGACTTCGATGACGGTCATGCGGCGTTCAGCTATCGACCGGCGACCGCCGGAAACTACATTGCCCGCTGGTCCGCCAATGGCGAGGTGTTCCACCGCTATTTCGCGGTAATCACCGATGAGTACATCGTCCTGCGGTTCAGCTCGTTTATCGAACTGGAGTCCGAACCGACACTGCACGCTACGGGCATCCCGATGGACTATCGATTGCCCGCTGACCAGTTCATTCAGGGTGCTGAAGTATTTGAAAAACTGCTCGGATATCACCGGCTGTTCGGCGACTCCATCGCACCTGAGCTCCCGGACACTCCGCCTGTTGGCGTAACCATAGGGATGACGGTCGATGACCGGGTACGAGAGTACGGAAAAGCGCTCGAACATGTCCGGTCACTCCTGCCCGATTCCAGCGATGCACGTTCCGCCCGGCTCCAGTTCCGCCATGCCACCGACCCCGGTTACGTGGAGGTCTTCGAGCAACTGGGCCTGAACGACCACTTCGGCCTGCAGGAGCCAAACATCCTCCCGTGGCTCGGGATGCCGGAATTCCCGTACTTTGCCTCACGCGAAGATTTCCGCAAGCCGCGCCAGCAGCCCGGTGGCACGGTGATTTCGCACACGTGGGACTTCTGCGCCGGGTTTCACTTCATCGGCCCGATTAGCTGGCACTACGCCGCGTCCGAAAACGACTTCGCGCAGGCAGAAACCTGCATCCGGCACGGTATGGATGACCTGCGAAACATGGCGGAACTCAGCGGATATCCGGCGTTCGCCAACCCGCTCTACGATGGCGCAACCCGCAACTACGGTTATCCGAACGGCGAGTTCAACGACGGCTATGGCGGCTCGCAGATTCTCGCGTTTGTCGAACGCTGGCAGGAGCTGGTCGCCCACCGGCTGACCGCCGAATACAAGCTCGCCTTCGCCCGGTCCGTAGACATTGCCGACTACTATCGCCGCCACTTCGAAATCACCCCTCGGACGGTATTCTCCAGCAAGTCAGGCCACACTGATTACGACGTTTGGTGGAACTGCGCCTGGGGCCGCAACCGCACCGTGACCGTGCATGAACGAATCCCGTGGAACACGCGGATCTCGGAGATCATGCGAAAACGAAACTCAGGGGACACAGTCAGCTACGTGAATCTCGTGAGCGGGAAAGAGGTCACCGCGGTTGCGATCACGAAGGACCCGATCTCAAGCGAGCATCTGCTTGTAGAGGATCACCGGCGCTCCATTCGCTTTGAACGCGAAAGCCCAAACCCTATCTGGTGGTTCGACTACACGACGCCTGAAATCGATGCCCACGGCAGCAGTATCCGCCACACCGTGACGCCGGACGTCGAGATTGTTCGCACTTCATGGTCAGCAGGCTCTGAAAGGCGCATCGACCTGAAGATGGTCACCAGTTCTGAATTCAAGGATTACGCCATAGCCGTCTGGGGCGTGCCATCAACATTCAGCGCTGACCGCAAGCGCATATCGACGAACGCGCGCGATTTCGTGCTGGCGAAGAACCGCGACGGGGAGTTCCACATCGTGTTGTTCTTCGATCTCAAACCCGGACTGGAGTTGTATCTCACTGTTCGAGACGAGTGACCGTCGCTACTTCCAGCCCGCGTACAGCTTTGACTTCTCCAGATCGACCGCCTCGTACGGCAATCCGCTCGACTGCGCCGCCTACTCCCCCGCTCCTGTCACCAGCCACTTGCCGCCGCGACCTACAACTCGACCGCCAATCATGATCGGCTGTGCGTTCACAAGTGACATCATCGCCTTGCCCGTCGACGGGTCGACGACAGTCACATCGCCATCCGCTCCCTCTGAGAAGTGACCTTTGTTCAGCAGTCCAAGCATCCTTGAAGGCGTGTAACTCAGCTTCTTCGCCGCCTCCAGCAGCGACAACGCCCCAAAACTCACCAGCGCCATCGTCCGCTCAATTGCCACGTTGCGAGGCAATGAACCGCCATCGGTGCTGACAGCGTCGATCCTGAACTCCCCGTCATCGTACTTTTCCGTAGTCAATGTGAATGCTGAAGTCGCCGGGTTCACCGGGAAACTCAGGCTGGCGTCCGTCTTCTGCTCCTCCCACGCACGTACGGCATCTTCGCCCGTAACGATAACGATCCGGCCGCCACGCTCAACCAGTGCGCCGCCGTAGCCGTCCAGCAACGCCTGCCGCATTCCGGCGTCGGTAGTCGGGTATCCGCGCGCCTTCATGCAGTTCTGGGCCACGTTGTAGACAAGGTTCCCATCCTCGTCGCACTTGCCGTTGGTGCCATTAATCTGAGCGAGATACGCCTCCGTCACGAACTGGGAACGCTTCGACTCAATGATTTCGAACGCCTCAGCACACTCCTTCAGGTTGTCCATCACCAGCCCGCGGCAGTAAGAGTTGATGTGCGCAACGTGTAACCGGCCGCCACCGACAATCTCCGGTACTTCACGCAGGCCGTTCAGGTCAGAACCAGAATCTTTCGAACCAACATGAAACGCCACCCACGCCAGTTGCTCGTTGGCCGCAGCTATGACATCCGCGGTCGATTCCAGGGTAAACGGATGATAGCCGCCAAGCAGTTTCACCCCGATAGCACCGCGTCCCAACGCATCTGCAACCACATCACGCATCACCGGCAACGAAGGGTCATCGTCTTTCACAGTCGAATGCGGAATCAGCCCCATCAGCCCGGCTACGTTCAAGCCCGCCCCCTGGCTGCGCATACCTTCGGCCAGCGCCCCCGGCTCCCCCGCGAGGTCAAGCGCGGTGGTGGTGCCAGATTCGGCAAGCATCACATGCCCGTAAGCCCGGTTGACGGAATTATTAAACGGGCTGGAGAGGTGAGCATGAGTATCGATATGCCCCGGCATCACGATCTTGCCGCTCGCATCGATCACGTCATCGGCGAGTCCGTCGTCGATACGCTCCGTCACCTGCGCGACTTTGCCCAGCCGGAACCCGACATCCATCACGGAGTCAGTGCCGTTCGCGGGGTCAACAACATGACCGCCCCTCAACACGAGATCAAATCTTCCTGTCATGTTGCGAATGCCTTTCTGAGTTGGTCTGAACTGGTCCAAGCTGGCTTGCCGAATTGGAAACGTAACGGTTCTCGGCACATTCTAGGCTCTGTTGCGCTTACATACCCATCTCCTGCGCTGGCCGGGATTTTGAGCCCCACGTAGGACTATTGGACGGCTCGGGTGCGGTATTACACGGATGCCATTGGTTGCTCGTGGTGGTTGAGTAAATATGGGACTTTTGTACGGGTATTTCGACCGGTGCCTGTAATTCATCAGTAACCCCGGCAGAGAGAATTTGTTAGTACAGGCCGCTCGGCCGTAACTATTCCGAGCGGCGAGGACGTTGAAATGATGATCCGAACAAGTGCGGCAAAACTGACAGGTATCACTCTCGCATTTCTTATTGCGTCAGTGGCCTGTTCATCAGCCGATAAGGCGGAGCAGGTAGTCAACGACACTGGCAGCACCGGTGTCACGACATCAGGCTCTAGCACGACGGACGCCGGTGACAGCGGCAATGGCGCAAGCAGCCTGACTGTCGCTGAAAAAGAGGCGACCGTCATTGCTGAAGCTACCGGCGCATTCTTCCTGGAGATGACAGCACCTACCGTAAGCGAAGTGTTCGTCAGCCAGGCCTCTTATGAATTCTCCGGCAGGACAACTGTCGATGCTCTCGTGAGTGTCAATGACTTCGTTCTCGACGTTGATGAAGAAGGGCGCTTCGCCTTCGCAATGGATCTTGAAGAAGGTCCGAATGTGATTGAAGTCGTCGCAAGTAACGCTGCGGGTGAACAGCAGGATGAAGTTCTGCTGGTCATCTACGAACCTGCCTGAACAGTCCAGATTCTTACCGGGAAGGAGAACTCACATGGTTCTCAATATGATCAAAAGTAATCAACTACGACCATTCATGGTCGCCACCATCGCAACATTGATCGCGCTTGTGGCAACTGTCAGTGTGTCCGGGGGCTGGGCTTCAGCCCAGGGAACCGGCACTGACGGAACAGGTGGCACTGGCGGAACAGGTGGCACTGGCCCGACCCCCACAGTTGAGCCAACTGCCGAACCAACTGCCGAACCGACTGCTGAGCCAACGCCGGAGCCCACGCCCGAAACGCCAGAAGGCCAGCTCGTCCGACGTGGCGTTGCAGGCAAGGTTGTACGGGTTGGAGACTCCAGTGTCGTGATCGAGACCCGGTTCGGCAAGGTTGAGGTGTTCGTCACAGACAGCACCGTCATCAAACAGCCACCGCTGGGTGAAGTAGACATCACCGCTATCACAGTTGGCGCAAAGATTGGTGCGCTCCTCGTCAAGCATGACGAAGATGACGCCACCGCGTCTGACCCTTCCGAAAGTATCTTCCGGGCTGCAACCGCCCTCAAGATCATCATCGTCCCTTCCAAGGCAACTCGTGAGCACCACCGGGCGATCGTGCTCGAAAAGGCTCACGGCAAGTTCAAGTTCTTGAATGATGACGGTGACGAGGATGAGATTGACGGGGAAGGTTTTGAAGGCGAAGCCGGTGATGAAGTTGTTATCGTCACCCGCCCGGGTAAGCACGGTGAAAAGCGCATTGCCGCCGCCGCTGCCAAGCTGGAGCGCATCGAAGAGCGACTGAAGAAGCTCGCTGAGAAGCGGGATGAACTCCAAGCAAAACTTGAAGAAGTGCGCGAGAAGGTCAATGAACAGCGCGCTGCAATGCTAGAGCGTGTCCAGGCCAATTCCGAAAGCGGCAACGTTGATGAAGAGATCCAGGCTCGCATCGAAGAGGCCCGTGCAAAGGCAAGGGCTCGTGTAGATGAGGCCAGGGCCATCGCCCAGGCACGCATCGATGCTGCCCGTGAGAGCGCACAAGAACGCATCGACGATGCTCGTGAAAAGGCACAGGACAAGGTCGACGAGGCACTATCCAAGAAAGATCAGTTGAGCGACGAGCAGCGGGCAGCACTTGAAGCCCGCATCGAAAAGGCTCGACAAGACTCTGAGGCCCGCATAGAGAAAGCCCGTGATGAGGCTGAAGACCGCATCCAGAAGGCGCGTGAAAAGGCCGAAGACCGAATAGAGAAGGCTCGTGAGAAGGCTGACGAGCGACTCCAGAATGCCGGTCCCAGGCGTTAGGCCACGACCCTACCCGGAAAAATTATCGAAAGAGCCATCGTCTGACAAAGGCGGTGGCTCTTTCGCGCGCGCGAATCCACGCCCAAGAACGGCTTACCTAGCGCTGACTACTGGTGTATACCTGTCCGCTCCACATGCAAGCGACAGCACATAACGAAACCAGAACAGGCAACCCGCGCCGTGACGCGTGGCTGATGTACGCAGGCCGAGGCACGAGGGACGCCGCTCGCACCATCATGGCCGTGCTAATCGGCATCTTCCTCGTCGAAGGGCTGGGTTACTCGCAGTCACAACTTGGTCTGCTCCTAGCAGTATCGCTCGCCGGCGGCCTGCTGCTCTCATTCGCGCTCATGCTCTCCGGCAATCGGCTATCGCGGCGCACATCGTTCGTTGTAACGGGACTTATAACCACCTTCGCCGGTCTGTTGCTCATATTCACAGACAACGTATGGCTGCTGGTGATTGGCTCGTTCTTCGGTGCATACGCCGCATCCGGGATGCACGTGGGGCCAATGATCCAGCTTGAACAGAGCGGCCTGGCACAGGTATCCCACGCAGCCGGCCGAACCACAGCCTTCTCATACCTCACGCTTTCATCTGCGGCCGGTCGCATCGTCGGTGGAGGCCTCGTGGGTATAGCCACATTCCTTATCGAGGTGAAAGATTTCGATCTCGTAGACGCCCACCGCATCACATTCGGCGTCTACATAGGACTCAATCTGCTCACAGTAGTGCTCTATGCGGCCCTGTCGCCCGCAATGGAGGCAAAAAAGGACAACGGCGGCAGTACGGCACGCTGGCCCAACCCGCTCAACGCCAGCGCACGAGGCCGAATCCTGCGCGTCTCCGCTCTGTTCGGCCTGGACTCGTTCTCCGGCGGGCTGATATTCGACACATTTCTTGCCATCTGGCTGTTCACCAAATTCGGCGTGAACGAAGGCACAGTCGGCGGAGTTCTCATAGCAACTCAGTCAGCCAACCTGATCTCAATATGGCTCGCACCGCGTGTCGCATCAAAGTTCGGGCTGCTCAACACGCTCGTATTCACGCAAGTAGCCGCAAACCTGTGCCTCATTGGCTTCGCATTCGCCCCCGGTGTAGCGGTCGCGGTTGGTCTCTGGGTAATTCGGGGGCTGTTCGATGAGATGGATGTTCCGACGCGCCAGTCTTACGTGATGGCGATCGTCCCGGATCACGAACGAGACATCATGGCGGCAACGAACAATCTTGGCCGCGGCATCGGCAGGCTACCAAGCACCGCCGTAACAGGTGCGCTCTGGTCAGGTGCAATCACCATCGCGCCATGGCTCACAGGCGCAGGGCTAAAACTGACCTACAACATGCTGGTTTACGCGGCATTCCGTGGTGTACACCCGGAAGAAGAAGCTGAACGACCCGGGAGCGACCGCTAACCCACGTTCTGGCGCGGTTTGCCACCTGACTGCCTTATGGCAGCACGGCGGGAACGGGCTTGCTTCGATGACCACCAGAGCCAAGTCCCGCCGCCCACGAAGGCAAGAGAAACAAGCAGGAACACCGCGGTTCCAACAATCTGTGTGTCCCGGCCGCTGCGAGCCCGCTCATGAATGGTCATCTGGGTGATGGCAAGCGCACGGCCCTGCGGAGCATCAATCTCAACATCAATGGTCCACGCACCCGCAGAGTCCAGTTCCAGTTGTCCGAAGTAGAGTGACCTGTTAGTCGGAGAGTTCAAACCGGGGGTGTACTGTCGTTCGCCCTCACCCGGTGGAGTCGCAAATATCCTGACAAGTGCATTCTGAACAGGCTCACCGGTAGCAGTGTCCACCGGCGCGACCACAATCCTCACTGAACCAACAACCGGGCGGGATGGGGACTGTGCAACCAGCACGGTATACGGACCGGCAGCTCCATCGAAAATAACCAATTCCGCACCGACCGGCGGCTCACTCTGTGCCTGAGCGACGCTCGCTACCGGGTCTGATACAAGGATGATGGCAAAAAGCACCGCGGCAATGGCTAGGAGTCGGATATGCAGGGGAAGTTTCACCGTATTAGTATCCACCCACAAGCGCCTCGCTGCACCATCAATTCCAAAATTCAACCAGCCGGGAACACAAATTGACTACCACGCGACCAGATCTAGTGCTCACATCCGCAAGGATTCTCGATCCCGCCACCAACACGGACGCGATCATGGACGTAGCGGTCACCAGCGGCAAAATTTCCGAAGTGGGAGAGCATCTTGATACTTCAACGGCGGGAGACATCATAGACCTCTCTGGCCGCTGGCTCATTCCCGGCATGATTGACACGCACGTCCACGTAGGCGGCGAACTGGACGGAGTGACCGATCCCGGAACCGGCATGCGAGCCGTAGTGGAGGCGGGTGCTACAACAGTTGTCGACCTTGGCGGCAGCATGGAACGCATCGTCAATGGCATCCGCAAGCACGGCGCAGGTGCAAATGTAGCTGGTCTCGGCATGCTTAAACCCGGTGTCACCCTGCCGGATGATGACCCTTCACCTTCCATCGTCCGCTCAACACTGGACAAAGCGCTGAAATCCGGCCAGCTTGGCCTGAAGATGTGGGGCGGCTACTACCCGTTCTCCATGGACGTGACCGCAGACATTATCGCCGCCTGCAACGAACGCCTGGCATACGTGGCGTTCCACGTCGGCACAAAAAGCTCCGGCAGCAGGCTCGACGGCATGCGAGAACTCCCCGCACTGCTCGGCCAACACGGCCGCGCGCACATCGCCCACATCAACGCCTACTGCCGCGGCTCCATCCTCTCCCCTGCAGAGGAGATCGCAGAAGCACTGGAAATCCTGGAGTCGTTACGAGGAAGGGTCGTATCCGAGGTACACCTCGCAAGGCCCAATTTCACCCGCGGCGAATGTGATGAAGATGGCAATGTGCGAATGGACGTGGCACGCAACTGCCTGCGACTCCGCAACTACCCGACAACTCGTGAGGGCATGCGCAAGGCAATTACGGACGGATACGGCTCGGCGGTCAGGCAGACGCCATCAGGACTATCACTCGTCACCGGAGCCGAAGGCGTGAAAATATTCGATGACGGCGACTCGGTGATCGGCATGAGCTTCCCGGTCAACCGCGCCGACACCGCTTTTCAACTGACGACCGCAAAGCGCAAAGACGATAGCTTCATCGTGGACGCCATCGCCAGCGACGCCGGGGTACTGCCTCGCAACGTGAACATCGAACAGGCCATGAACATCGTAAAGTTCGGCGGCTTAACACCGCTTGAAATGGCACAAAAACTCTCGTTCAACCCAGCCCGCATGATCGGCCTCACCCGCAAAGGCCGTATCGCTCCCGGCATGGACGCAGACCTGACTGTTATCAGCCCTGAGCAGGGACGAGCAGTGATGAGCTTCGTCGCTGGCGAGATGGTGATGATGGACGGCCGCGCAGTTGGTCATAGCGGGAAACTGCTCATCACCAACGCGGGTGAAACCGCAGCAGCACGTTACGACCTGCCATACGAGACGATAGACATCTCAAACTCGCTGTTATACGCCGTATAGCGTCTCATTTAGCCGAACGGTGCACCCAAATTAGTGAAACTTTTCATTTGTTATCACTTGTTAACATGATGAAGTAGACTGTCCACAATGGGATCAGACGGCACTAGCACGACGCCGATCGCGGCCCTCTGGCCTGCGATATACAGCGTTGGAACATCCAAACGGATGTGGTCATGACCGTCGGGCTTTCTTGCCCTGCGCGTGAAGACGTGCGGAGAGGAAAGGAGACGCTGTGATGATGGCAATAACCGTTGGTGGACAGGCAGGAGCCGGTGGCATAGAGATTGGCCGCCTCGTTGCTGACCATATTGATGCCACCTATGTCCAAAAGCAGGCGATACGCCGTGTGGCACGGGATCTTGACGCTACCGTGGACGCAGTGGTTCGCAAAGAGCTTGCGTATTACAGCCGTTGGAAGCGTTTCGGCCATCAGGTTGAAGCGTGGCTGGCCCAGATGGGCCGAACATGGGCCGGTGATACGTGGAGTACCGCTGGAATCTACACCACCGAACTGATGACCGGTTCCGAACGGCGTGACCTGCCGGGCCTTATCTCGGACGCTGAATACAAATCATCCGTATTCAGCGTCGCTGAACGCTACCTGACCGAAGGCAACGTGATACTCACCCACCGGGCAGGATGCCTCACCCTGAAGGACCGTCCAGAAGCAATACACGTAGGCGTCTTTGCCCCGAAGGACAACCGCATCGCCCGTGTCGCTTACCGATACCGCATCGGCAACCAGGAAGCTGAAGAGTGGGTGGACACAATGGACCAGGCCCGATCAGCCTGGTTCCAACACCTCGCTGACCAGGACCCGCAGGACAGGTCAATCTACGACCTCGCACTTGACGTCGCTGACCTCGGTGATGAAAACGCAGCCAGGATCGTGAGCCAGACCGCCATGGAACAGCGCTTCGGCGTTGCAAGCGACGAACATCAGACTCTGCCGCATTAGGCACTGGTTCGCACTGTGCAGACGTGCCCCATGCACATATGCGCTTCTGCCATGCGGCCACAAAAGAATGCCGGGCATCGTAATCAAACGATGCCCGGCGTCTTTCTTCTATTCAACTCCAGCACAGCAATGCCTGCCGGATGCTACTTAAGCCGCTTCCGGCTCAATCTCACCGTCGAAAGCCTCGACATTCGACTGGCGGCTGGAACCAGAGTCTGACTCATCAACCTTGAAGACCTCCACAATCTTGTTCAGATCCTCTGACATCTCTGCCAGCGTCTGAGCAGAAGCGACAAGCTCTTCAATCTGTGCGCTCATCTCTTCAGTTGAAGCTGAAGACTCCTCTGCAGCCGCACTGGACTCTTCCGTAATGGCAGCAATGTTCTCCATTGCGTCCTTCGTCTGGACAGTGCTTCCGGTAACGCCTTCAGCAACCTTCGTGTTCTCTTCAGCGATCTCCTTCACGGAGTCGATGTATGACACCATTTCGTCAGAAGAAGCCGAGACCTGTTCGGCTGCCGCAGAGATCTGTTCAATCTGCTGTGACACCTCACCAACCGCCTCAATGATCTCCTGTAGCGCCTTCCCGGCAGCGTCAGCAAGGGCTGTACCCTCTGCAACCTGCTTTGTACCGGCCTCAGTCGCACGCACGGAGTCCTCAACGCCCTTCTGGACGTCATCAATCAGGCCGGCAATCTCAGTCGTCGCCTGACTCACACGCTCGGCAAGCTGGCGTACTTCGTCAGCAACAACTGCGAAACCACGCCCCTGCTCGCCAGCCCGTGCCGCCTCAATGGCAGCGTTAAGCGCCAGCAGGTTGGTCTGTGCGGCAATGTCATCAATCAGCGAGACGATCTTTCCAATCTCGGTCGACTGTGCACCCAGTCCAGCAACGTGCCTGGCAACGAGATCAACCGCATCGTTGATCCTGCCAATGCCTTCAACCGTCTGTCGAACGACATCCAGGCCATTCTCAGCGGCCGCGTTAGCCGTAGCGGAACCTATCGTCGCACTCTGCGCGTTTTCTGCAACACCCGTGATCGCCTGTGCAACTTGCTGAACGATCTCACGAGCAGCAGTCACACGTTCCGTCTGTCTCTCCGAACCATCACGGACACGACCAACTTCCGTCGCAAGACCGTCGATCAGGCCAACCGCATACTGCACAGTCTCAGCCTGCTTCTGGGAACCAGTTGCAACCTGCTGTGCCGTTGTGGCGATGCCCTGCGTGGCCTGTCCGGCCTGCTCAGCCGCATCGGAAAGCTGACCGCTGGACGAACCAAGTTCGGAAGCAGTCTCGCGGACCTTTCCGATCAGTTCACGCAGCCGAACCGTCATTTCGTTTACGCTCTCACCAACCGAATCAACCTGCTGGCCCATCTCGTTATAAGCACTGGCCATCTGGCCGACTTCGTCCTGCGCACTATTGTCAATACGGTCGACCTTAAAGTCCGCATTCTTCGTCAGGTCTCCCTGTGCAACCGCCGAAGTAACCGAAACCAGCTGCGGCATCACGGTTCCTGACAGGTTGCGCAGGTTGGACCCAATGTTGCTAATTGGGCCGGCGATCTGTCGTGCCAGCAGGAATCCTGCTGCGCCAACAATGAGTGCGGCGATGACCGTAATGACGATGGTCGTGCGAAGCAGGCTCTGTGCAGGGGCTGAAACCTCTGCATCATCAATCTCAGCGATGATGGCCCAGTCAACGCCGTTGATCGCCATCGGTGCGTACGCTGACAGCACAGGCACGCCGCGGTAGTCATCGATAATCCATGTGCCCTTCTTGCCTGAGAGAGCTGCGACAGCGGAGTCCGTGTCAATGCTCAGGTCCAGGAGGGTTGTCTCTTCAGAGAACCGAGAGTTCGACCGCAAAAGCTTGTCCTGGCCGACGATGTAAGTCTCGCCACTCTCACCAAGACCGGAGTGTGTCTGCATGATGGCGTCGATCTCAGCGATCGGCATCTGGAACATGAGCACGCCAACGGTTTCGCCGGTAGCCGGATCCACGATTGGCGATGCGACGAACGATGCCGGGGCATGTAGCGACGGATCGTACATTGCAAAATCCTGCAGGAACACGTCATTTGTGTTCTTGGAAGTCCGAGCGCGCTTGAAAACATCGGCGATGTTGGTGTTCGCATACGGACCGGTCAGCAGGCTTGTGCCAAAGTCGATCTCCTTGAAGACCGTGTAGACAATGTGACCGGTCTCAGGGTCAGCGATGAACACATCGTAGTAATTGAATTCCTGCTGGAACGCAGTGATCGAATCGTGATACTTGGCGTGAACCTGGCTGTATGTGGTTCCGTCTTCCGAAGTCGTCAACTCAAACTTAGAGCCGACAGGGCTCGGGTTATCCGAGATGTACAGGAACTTGGCGGTCAGCGCTTCAGCATCATTCGGCCAGTAACCCGACACCGTTGCCGACGAACCATCCAGGTTTTCGTTCAATCTAGGAATGAACTCAGATGCGTAGAAGTTTCTAACCGATGCCTCGTCATACTGGACAACTCCAGCATTCACGAGGTCAGACGGCAGCTGGTGGAACGAGGAAGTGAATTCCTTCGCCGCTTCAACAATCATCAGGTTCTGTGAATATGTCCGGACCTGACCTTCAATGGTCTTGAAGTAATCCTCAATGTGGTTTTGCTTGGTATCACGAACAGCCTGGAGCTTGGTCGTGGCTTCGTGTTCAAGCTCGCTCTTCGCGCTCATGTAGCTGAACACGGCAATCGTCACCAGCGGAATTACCGCCAGCAACGTAAATGCAAAAACCAGTTTGGCCTTGATAGAAGTTCGCACAAGGTCCAGGACATTGAAGTCAAAACCCTGGCGGTGCGCACTTTCGACTCGCATGGTCGACACCCTCAATTCAACAAGAATTCTGCTTGATATGGCGCTGAGGGCCTGCGCACAGGTGCACACGATCGCCCTCCGTCATCTTGCGATAACGGCACGCGCAATTCGTCACGATCAATGTCACCTGTCCCTAACCATCCTGTAACCGAACTGTCACCGCATACGGGCTTTTCACTAGCCCCCACTGGGTGATTCCACAGGAGAAGCAGTGAAACAGCGCAAGAAGCGCGTTTAGAGCGCCGTTATGGCGCCTGATTCGTCGATTTGTTACGGATTCATGCCTGCACGGCTACCTGGGCCTGATATCCCGATACCAGGTGTTCATCTACCCCGCGACCACTCACCGCGTTATCATCGGCGCATGCCACGTAGCAAAATCGTCAACTCATTCTCGGAAGCCGTCTCGGACATCCCAAACGGCGCATCAATCATGATCGGCGGATTCGGAGGCGCGGGCGGCCAGCCAACCCGCCTTATGCTCGCCCTCCGCGATCACGGCGCAAACAACCTGACCATCATCGGCAACGTGGCAGGAATCTCCATGACAACCGGATATGGCTGGCCGGATGGCATCGATCCAATCGATCAGGGCATCTTCTTCACCAGTGGACAGGCGACAAAGATCGTCTGTTCGTTCCCTGTTCCCGGAACTACCCGGCCACTCAGCGAGATTGAAAAAGCCTGGCAGGAAGGCCGTGCCGAAGTCGACATTGTCCCGCAGGGCACGCTGATAGAAAGAATCCGTGCCGCTGGCGCAGGCATCCCCGCTTTCTACACGCCGACCGGAATCGGAACGGTGGTTGCCGAGGGCAAAGAGTCACGAGAATTCGGTGGCCGGAAATACCTGCTGGAGCACGCGTTGCCCGGTGACTTCGCATTTATCCGGGCAGAGAAGGCCGACACACACGGCAACCTGCAGTACGTCGGCACTACCCGTGCGTTCGGACCCGCAATGGCAACTGCCGCCCGCATCACCATCGCCGAAGTGGACGAAATCGTCGAACCCGGCGGCATCGACCCTGAACGAGTCGGCACGCTCGGCGCATACGTCGACCGCATAGTGAAGCGAGAGCCGGGAGACCCGTACCCGTGACGACTCCAAACACTGACCCCGCGCCACGGCTGGACCGCACAGGCATCGCTCGCCGCGCCGCGCTCGATCTCCCGGACGGCGGAATAGTCAACCTCGGCATCGGCATTCCCGCCATGTGCGCAGACCTCCTCCCGCCCGGAGTCGAACTGCGCTACCACGCCGAAAACGGCATCCTGGGCTTTGGCGAGATGCTCACGAAAGCAACCGGCGACCCCAACATCATGGACGCCGGCGGCAATTTTCCGAAAAAAGTACCCGGAATGGCATTCTTCGACTCCGTAGAGTCCTTCGCTCTCATTCGGGGCGGGCACATTGACGTAACGGTTCTTGGCGGCTTGCAGGTATCACGCGCAGGTGACCTCGCAAACTGGATGATCCCGAAGCGCGGCATCGGCAGCATCGGCGGCGGCATGGACCTTGCCTTCAACGCGAAGAAAGTCATCGTTGCGATGGAGCACACCACGCGGGACAACCAGCCCAAGATCGTCAACACCTGCAACTTCCCCCTCACGGCGCCCTCATGCGTCGACGAAATCGTTACAGACGTTGCTGTCATCAAAGTAACAACGGACGGCCTGGTATTACTGGAAGCTGCAAGCGGCTGGTCGGCACAAGACGTTCAGGCCATCACCGAACCTGAACTGATCGTGGCGGACACGTTTCAGCCCATTCGCCAGTCCTGATTTCAATATTCACAAGGACTTTTCACATGCCCGGAGAGACGTTCAAAGAGTACGTCGACTCGCTTTCGTACGGGTCGCGCACAGATCTGCTGTTCAAGTTCCTCAAATACACGCCGGAAGCCGATGCCGAGGTGTTCGTGCAGTCGCTTCTCCGTGAACTTGGGAATGCGATGGACACCGGCGACGTCTCAGCGCTGTCTGAACTGGTCTACCTCGCACAACTGGCGGCTTACTCTCCGCCCAACGAGGAGCACCGCTGGAAATACGATGACGCACCGTTCGCCACGCTTAAAAAACCACTTTCGGAGATGCGCGTCGGCCTCCTGACCTCCAGCGGACACCATGTTGCAGGAACAGACAACACAACCGAAAGCCTCGCCAAATACTCTCAAGAAGAGGCCACTGAGCACATCAGTGAGTTCGGTCGCGCTCGACCCATGCTGTCAGCCATCCCAATCGACACGCCTGCCGACAAACTGGACGTCCTCCAGCCCGGCTACGACATCCGTGCCGCGGTCACGGATCGCAACACCGTGATGCCCATCGACCGCATGAAGGAGATGGCCGCTGATGGGGTGATTGGCGAGTTCGCAGAGACCGCATATTCGTTCATTGGCGTCACTTCACAGTTGAGGCTGTTGCGAGAAAACGCGCCAGAATGGGCGAAAAAGGTTCAGGAGGAAGGCTGGGAGGCCGCTGTCCTCGTACCCGTTTGACCGGCCTGCCACGTGTCCGTCGGGCACGTCAGCAGAGAGTTTGAGGCGGCGGGCATCCCCACCGTGATCATCATGTCAAACGTGTTTCGTGGCAGGACGCTTGCTATGAAACCAGCAAGGGTTTTGTTCACACCCAACATCATGGGACGCCCAGTTTCCGCTCCGTTTGATACGGAACGGCAACGTCACGTGCTGCAAGAGGCGTTGAAGCTGCTGGAAACGGCGAAAAAACCGGAAACGACGCTGCTGCTACCGGAGCCGTACCGGGTAGCGCCGCGATAAAGACCCGGCCAACCCCACGTCCGCAGATCGGTTCCCACAGGGTTTTGAAAACAAGACCTTTGGCGTGTTGCCCAAACGCTCCGCGCCTGTAAGATGTGCGCCAATCGCACGGAATCGGCTACGCACGGGATGACTAGATGTTCACTAACTTAATCGGCCTACTAATAACTTTGACCATCGCAGCCGGGGCTTTCTGGTTGCTGAACAGAGTTCGGCGCAACCCGGACAAACGCATCAAGTGGGGAGGCTCAGCTGGTCTCGGGTTTGTCGGAGTACTCGCCTCGATCTTTGCCATACTCGTAGTTCTCGGCATGTGGACCATCTACACACCGCGGGCAACGAAGTCGTAGAACCGACGATTGCCGGGACGCAGGAACAGGTCGCCCGTGGCGAAATGCTTGTCGGCTCGCTCTGTTCTTCCTGCCACTCCACCAACCACTCCCTCCCGCCAACCGGCGACACGAACCTGCTGGCGGACATACCTATGCCACTTGGCCAGTCTTGGCCACCAAACCTCACTCCGGCAGGTCGGATCGACGACTGGACTGACGTAGAGCTCCAGAGGGCCATCCGCAAGGGCACCTACCCGAACGGCCACCGCATGCCGGTCATGTCCGGCCAGACGTTCCGAAACTTCAGCCAGGAAGACCTTGATTCGATAGTCGCTTTTCTGAGAACCCTCGAACCAATCGAGAACAACCTCGGAAAGCCAAAGACTCACCTGAGCACACTGGCGATGGCCATGACCACGCTTGGCATGCTGCCCCTGAACCCCCAACCAGAGTCTAACGTCCCGCCGCCGGCTGTTCCGATCGAACCAACTGCCGCCTATGGCGAATACATCGCATCGTTCACTGACTGCGTTGTCTGTCACGGTGAAGACTTCTCCGGTGGCACCAGCGCCATCCTGCCCCACGGACCTGACCTGCGAATCGTCAAGACGTGGCAACCGGATCAGTTTGTCCACGCCATGCGAACTGGTATCACGCCGGACGGTCGCGTCCTGAATGACGACATGCCCTGGCTCGGCCTTGGCAAGATGCATGATGTGGAGCTGATCGCGCTCTACGAGTACCTGTTACTGCTTAAGTAACCAGTGTTCGTCCGACAGAGATCCAGTGACACGACTGACGCCCACCCCGTTATTCAGGGTGGGCGTCGATGTTTTCGGCGTCCGATATTCAGGTCGTTACCTGCTGATGAAGAACACGGCAAAGACTGATAAGTTATCCGCAACACCATGACAACCGTCACACGCAAACATATCGCTGACGCCATCGCCGGGATGTCTCGCTTCAAGCTGTCACATCTCAACACCCCGCTTGAAGACGCTCCCCGGCTTCGCAAGGCCATCGCCACCACAGTTCCTGTAAGACCGGGTGAATCGCTCGACTCCCATTCACCAGTCCCGCGCATCCTCGTAAAGCGTGATGACACCACCGGATTGGCGTTTGGCGGCAACAAGGGCCGCCACTTTGAGTTCGCAACCGCCCACATCCTGGAAAACGGCTACGACACCGTCATCAACGTCAACGATTACCACTCAAACCAGGCGCGGTTCATCGCAGCATCCACCGCACGAGCCGGTCTCAAGTACATCCTCGTTTCTACCGAGAAGGTGGACAAGCCTCTCACCGGAAACCTGCTGCTCTGCAAGCTCATGGGAGCCGAAATCCACCGCGTGCCCGCTGAATACGCGAATCAGATGGTGGACAAGATCGTCGCTGACCTTAAAGCAGAAGGCCACAAGCCGTATGTGCTGCCGCGTGAGGAGTTTGGCGATCTCATGGGCATGTTCGGATTCGTTGAGACCGGGCTTGAGCTTGAGCACCAGCTTGAAGAAGCGGGCGTGCTTGGCCCTGTGCACTTCTGGGGACTAACCGGGCGATCAATCGCCGGCCTACGCCTGTATGCGAAGAATCGTGGTCTGCCGTGGAGCACAACTGCGGTGATGTACAGCCCCGGTG
>JAURLM010000283.1 GCA_030831265.1 Chloroflexota bacterium | reverse complement strand
TCTTACGGCGAGTTCATGCATGTTGGCGCGAACCAGACAATCTTTCGCATTGTCCTCCAGGGCCTGGACATTTCGAATGACACGGTGGTTCTCGATACGGCATGTGCGGTTGGCGGCAACGCACGCTGGCTGGCGTCACTTTTTGGTTGCAAGGTGTTTGGAAACGATATCGACACTGATGCGCTGGCAGTGGCGCGCGACCTCGCAAAGATCGAGAACATCGATGACCTGTGCACGTTCGTAGAAGCGCGGGTTGATGCGTTGCCATTTGAGAACAACACGTTTGACCTTGTGCTGTCCACGGACGTGTTTGATGTGGCAGAGGTCAAGCGGGTGCTGAAGCCCGGTGGTCACTTCGTGATCAGTACGCTCATCAAGGACCAGGACGCCACGTTCAAGTCACTGGCTGCCGAATGGGGCCTTGAGCTGGAAACGGGTCAGGATGTGACCAACCTTGCATTCGCTTTTCACCGGGCGAAAGAGGCGGAAGCCCAGCTCCTGCTGCAGGCTGACATGATCCCCACAAAATCCCTGGTGGATATCTTGAATGAGAACATCACGCCGTATGCACGAGGTTCCAGGCATTTCCTGATGAGGCTGCGAAAGCCGGCATAACCAGATTGTTCGGCCAGCGCGGCATCAGGCTGCCAGGTAGTCCTGTTCTTCCTGCTCGTCGAGCAGTGACAGGATGGAGTCTGCGTCGAGATTTCGCTTCGGCACGAAGCCGCGTGCACCAGATTCAATGGCGACGCGGGCGTAACCTGCGTCGGACTGCATGCTGGTCAGGATAATCACGGCATCCGGGTGCTGCTCAAGGATCCTGACAGTTGCCTCGAAGCCGGACATGTTCGGCATCTGGACATCCATAATCACCACATCCGGCATTACCCGGTTGTAGAGGTCCACTGCATCTGCGCCGTCATCTGCTTCGCCAATGAATTGGAAGCTGCCAGTGCGCTGCAAAACGCCACGGATGATGTCACGAAAGATTGGTTGATCGTCTACCAGGATGACGCGGAACATATCTTCTCCGTCTTATCTGGACCAGTGCGATACGTGGTGCACTCGGTCTACTGCAAAAAGCAGTCAACAGGACAAGTAAAACTCTTCGCTACGCTAATTTCGTGTGCGAAATCTCGCTGAGGAGTTTCGAAGCTCTCAATGCCTGATGGATGCTAGCTGCCACATCCAATGCCCAGTAGCGGGCTGTGAACAAGTCAGGCTGCCTTCTGCTGCTGGTCAAACTGCGTGATATTTCCGCCTGGTTTTCGGGCCGATCGGAACTGGTCGGCGCGTGTCGAAACGGCGGTTGCGGTGTATGGGATGGTGACTGTCAATACAGTTCCCTTGCCCGGCTCGGAGTGCAATTCAGCGCTTCCGCCAAGAGCGTCCGTGTAGTCCTGGATGTTCACCATTCCAAGCCCGGACGTAGTCATTGTGTCGGGGTCGAACCCGATGCCGTCATCTTCGATTCGGAGCTTCAGGGCTCGTTCTGAGTCCGAATAACTCCAGTGAACGTCACACTGGCTTGCCGATGCGTGCTTGATGGCATTGCCGATTGCCAGCTCCGCAATGCGGAACACTGCAAGGCGTATGCTCTCCGGGATAGTTGATGCACCTGTAGGTTCAAATGAAGCTGTTCGCTCATCCGCGTGCAAATTCACTTTCATCTCACCGGACATTCTGCGGCACAGCGAAGTGAGGGCCGGAAGAGCGCCAACACGCACAATGCTGGGGTGAAGGCGGTGTGACAGTCCGCGGATGTCGTTTTCACGCACATCGTCAATCTCGTCGGTAACGCGTGACAGTTCAGCAATATCGATCTCACCGCCATGCTTTTCCGCCTGGTTTTTCAGTTGAGAGAGTTGCATCCAAAGGGAGAACAGTCGTGTCTGGACTGACCCGTGAAGCTCTTCTGCGATAGCTCGCTTAGTTGTATCTGAAGCGGCAATCATGCGTGCCCTGGATTCGCGAACCGCCACATATTGCTCCGCAAGAGCGTCGTTGGCTGCTTGCAGGCGTGAGCGTGAGCGGACAGATACCCAGTGAACGACTGACAGGATGAACATAGAGCCGAGGGCGAAGATGCCGACGACCATCCAAACGGTGGAATGTGCCGCGGCAATCTCGGCAGACACGTTGCTGGTGATTGCGACGACCATCAGGGAGCGCCCAACTGCGCTGGAGTCCGGTGGAACGTCCAGTACAAGAGCGAAAGACTGGACAAGTTCCCCGTCGCCCTCATCACCAATTGAGTTTGTTGCACCACTACGGAAGTACGAGGTTGATATGCCGCGCCGGGCGTTCTCAAATGCGGTCGATGCACCGTTGTGCAGTGCGGGGGCGGCATAAAGCCCTTCTGTTGAATAAAGTGGCTCACCAGTGAGCGAGTAGATGTCCATTCTCCGTGCACGCAGGCCGAACAGTGCTCGCTTCACCTCAGCGTCAAATGCGCTGGTCTTCACGATGGCGGTAAGGTTCTCCCTGGCTTCGGGTCCGCCCAGGCTTAGTCCGGAATAATGGATTGACTGGCTGAAACGGAGAAGATCGTCTGCGTGCTCATCTCCTGCTTTTTGCAGAACTGATCGCTGTATCTGTCCTTCACCGATAAACAGTATGCCCAGTGTGATGAGCATTATTGCGGCAATGCCGATGCCGAGCGGAGCACTTATGCGAAATCGCGAAAAGTCCCATTTGCCGGGAAGTGACGTGTATGTAGTGCCGCTGATTCGCATTTCCACCTGTTCCCATCGATTCACGCCCAGGGCTCTGGCTGGAGCCTGCACCGGGGCCATGTGTGAACAGCCCTGTAAGCGGAGGCTATCGCAGCGCGCTGTGTTTGACCGGTGGAATGCGCCGTAGTTGACGCTACGCGTAATTACGCGGGTGAAATGCGAACGGCCGGGGATTGACCCCGGCCGCTTGCTTGCACCGATCTATCTGTGACGCTGGCTTTACGCCGCCATCCGGGCAGATTCTGCCGGCGGAATGTAGTCGTCGATGAGGGCATGAACGCTGGATGCGGAAAGTTCTCGCTTCGGCAGGAAGCCGCATGCGCCAATCTCCCGCGCCAGTGGTTCGTATTCGGCGTCGTTGCCCATGCTTGTCAGCACGATGCGGACACCGGGGTTCATGTCGAGGATGTGGCGAGCCGCCTCAATGCCGCTCATATCCGGCATCTGGATATCCATGACGATCACGCTTGGGCTGAGCTTGTCTGACTGCTCAATAGCGCTTGTCCCGTCGTTGGCCTCGCCGATGATCGTGAAAGTCTGATCATTGGAAAGCTGGTTGCGAACTATATCGCGGAACGTGTCCTGGTCATCAACCAGGAGCACAGAGTGCTTTGCCGGGTCTGGCTTGCCACTTGAGAACTGGATTATTTTGGAAGAATCTTGGGACATTCGCTTCTCTCTGATCGGTACTACTTGCGACTGTTTTCCCCTCGCATATCCAGACTATG
>JAURLM010000282.1 GCA_030831265.1 Chloroflexota bacterium | reverse complement strand
TCACTTCCCCGAATGTTGTTATTTACAACATATCCGAGCCGCAGACCGGAACATGGATCGCTACCGGAAACGGTCAACAGGGCAAGCTGGTCACTGGCGTTGACGCTCACACGCCTCTGAATGTTGAGTTGTTCGGCCAGCCACCGCTGCCGATCGGTGAACCGGGGCTTCTCACTGCCGCAGCAACAATCGATGGGTCGCCTGTGGTTGTTGCTGGTGCGCGCATAGACGCAGCGGTTCGACAGTCCGACGGATTCACCAACGTCTACCAGATGAACGACGATGGAGTTGCCGGTGACACAACAGCCGGTGACGGGATATTCTCCGTCAGGCTGCCTGCGCCAGCAGCACAGGGCATCAACGACGTCTCGCTCACAATGAAGTGGGATGACTTGAAGTCAGAAATCTTCGGCCAGGGTAACTACAAGACTGAGCTGTTCCCATCGATTCGTGTCACTCGTATGTTTGACATCACGGGACATGAAGGTGAAGAGTCGGTACTCGCCACCATTGAAAGTTCCGTCGGTGAGTTCCCGTACCTTGCATCACCTGATGAATTCACGGTGAAGATTGTAGGTGTTGACGGGCAGTTTGATGGCCGTGTGATGCCACGCAGTGAACCTGAGCCCGGCAAGGGTTTTGAATTCGATGTGCTGGCAACAGTCCCGGCAAGCGGTGACTACTCCGTCAGCGTGAGCCTGAGCACGGAATACCTGGGCAGGACCTACAACACGCCCAGCCCGGCGATCTCGACGAATGCAACGATTTCGGCTCAGCCGTTCCTCATCGTTGGCCTGCCGATCTGGGCATGGTCCATCATCGGTGTTGTCGCTGTGGCAGGTCTGGCTATCGTGATTGTCCAGTCACGCAGAGTTAAGCCTTACGGGTACATCTACGATGACCAGGACATGCTTGTTGCCGACTTCACAAACCTGCGACGTCGGTGGACACGTCGTTTCCTGTCGACAGACACGGTGCACGCTTCTGAGGTTCGTTCGCTGCCGTTTGACGGGGGAACCTTCAAGTTCACCCGTGGCGGCGTGCAACTGGAATACGGACAAGAGGAAGGCCTGCCAAGCCTTCGAGTGAACTCTCGTCCCGCACCGGACGTGGTTCACCTCGACAACGACGTTTGGCTGGGGGTCAGTGGAAAGCTGCTGACATTCACCAAAGAAATGCGACCACGGACTAGCCTGGCGTTCGCTCCGGCGGATGACTAGATCAAACATCCAGTAATCAAAAAGAAGCCGACGGACATTTCGCTCCGTCGGCTTCTTTCGTTATTGGTGGCCAGGCAGAAATGCCTATTCAGCCGTTATCTCAACGCTGATCAATTCATCGCCCGGTCGCGGGTCGCTCATAGGATCACGCTCACGGATGCTCAGCACGACGTCCATGCCCTTCACCACTTTGCCGAAGACGGCGTGTCGGCCATCCAGGTGCGGTGTAGGCCCATGTGTGATGAAGAACTGGCTGCCATTTGTGTTTGGCCCAGCGTTCGCCATCGAGAGAATCCCGGCCGAATCATGCCTGAGAGACCGGTGGAACTCATCTGCAAAGCGGTAACCCGGACCACCGGTCCCGGTGCCCGTGGGATCTCCGCCCTGCACCATGAATCCCGGAATTACCCGGTGAAACGTAGTTCCGTTGTAAAAGCCGGCGTTTGCCAGGTTTACGAAGTTTTCAACTGTCAGGGGAACCATGTCTCCGTAAAGCTGAACTTCGAACTCGCCGTGAGTGGTCTTGAACGTTGCCGAATACGATTTTTCTTTGTCTAGGCCACCTGCCGGTGGTTTCAAGTCGTTGGTCAATGTAGTTCCTTCCGTGCTTCGTTTACCGGAGAGCCGGTGCCAGTGATCCACAGCCGTGGATCGATCTCAGTTTTCGTTAATCTCGATCGTGATGATCTTGTCTCCGGGCAGTGGATCGGTACTTGGATCCCGTGCTCGAATGGACAGTACAACATCCATTCCTTCAATGACTTTGCCAAACACCGCGTGACAGGAGACACCGGAGTATCCGCACGGTTTTGCAGTGCCGCTAGATTCGAACGGATCGAGATGGGGCGTAGGCCCGTGAGTGATAAAAAACTGACTTCCATTGGTATTCAGTCCGGCGTTCGCCATAGACAGGATTCCGGGGCTGTCATGCCGCATTGCAGGGTCAAATGAATCCGCAAACCGGTATCCGGGTCCACCACCGCCTGTTCCTGTTGGATCTCCACCTTGAGACATGAATCCGCTGATCACTCGGTGGAACGTTACTCCGTCGTAGAAGCCAATCCGGGCAAGGTTGATGAAGTTCTCGACATAAATCGCTGCCGTATCATCGAAGAGTTCAACTACAAAATCACCCTTCTCAGTCTTGAACGTGGCCGTGTAGGACTTGCTGGTATCCAGCGCACCTACGGGAGGAGCGGGATTGTCCCCGGGAGCAAGCATGTGGAACAGTTCCGGTGGCACGGTTGGTGTGGGCTGTGGTAGCGGGGTGGAAGTCGCCACGGGGATGCCACCGGTGGTTGGCGCTGCACCGAGCCCAGATTCGGCTCCGTCAGATCCACATGCGACAGCGAACAATGCGACTAAAGAGATTGTTAATAGTAAAAAGCCGCGGCTCATCTATTCCTCCGTCGGCGTAGCTGGGTGAAAACCGCGCACATCACCGTCTAACGGGAAACGTGCAGGGTAGAAAATATCATCAGCAAGTATAACGACCGAAACGCTTATCCCAGACTTGTCGGTCAAAAGTTATAAAGCTTGCCTCCGATGCAGCCCGGGAACTCTATAATCAGCGAATGGCAGACAGCATAAACACAAGCAAACAGTACCTTCCAGATGGCCTGGGCCCTGACGACCTGCTAGACATGTACCGAACCATGGTGCTCAGTCGCACCCTGGACGAACGAGTTTGGCTATTGAATCGACAGGGAAAGGCGGCAATTGCGGCATCGGCACAGGGCCACGAAGCGGCCCAAATAGCCACCGTTCGTGCCCTTGACCCATCCCAGGATCACTTTCTCATCTACTACCGGCAATTCACTGTGATGCTGGGGCTTGGCACCACACCGGTCGAACTGCTCAGCGGGTTCCTGGCAAAAGAAGGCGAACCGATGAGTGCAGCTCGCCAATTTCCATTGCATGGCGCTCACCCGCGCGTCGACCTGTTTTCCTTCTCCAACGTCGTCGCAACGCAGTTGCCGCACGCGGTCGGGGTTGCACTCGCCGACAAAATGCGTAATTCAACCGCAGTGACAACCGTCTTCTTTGGCGATGGTGCTGCCAGCCAGGGAGACACGCATGAAGCGATGAACTTTGCTGGAGTTCATCGGTTGCCGGTCATATTCCTCTGCGAGAACAACCGATATGCCATCTCTGTACCGTTGCACAAGCAGATGCCTGTAGACAGCGTCGCCAGCCGGGCATCCGCCTACGGATTCCCCGGCGTCAGTATCGATGGGACGGACATGCTCGGGGTGTATGAAGCTGTCTCAGCCGCAGCTGCACGAGCACGGGCCGGTGATGGACCGACACTCGTCGAAGTTAATGTGGAACGACTACTGCCGCACACGACTGATGATGACCACACCCGTTACAGGCCGGAAGACGATATAGCAGGTATGAAATTGCGTGACCCGCTTGAGATTACGCGAGACATGCTGGTCTCTCGTGGCTTGTTAACGCTCGAACAGGACGCAGCTTTACGTTCAGCCGCACTGAAGACGGTCAACGAAGCTACAGACACAGTAGACGCGATGCCGTATCCGACCGTCGACACCATGTATGACCACCTGTTCGCTGAAGGCGGTGCCCGATGAGCCAGATGACGGTCATCGAAGCTGTTCGTGACGCTATTCGTGGCGAAATGCGTGCCGACCCGAACATATTCATCATGGGCGAGGATGTGGCCTATCGCGGTGGCGTATTCCTGGCGACTGATGGACTTGTGAAAGAGTTCGGTGATGCGCGGGTAATGGATACTCCGCTTGCAGAGTCCTCACTCGCCGGCATTGCGCTTGGAGCCGCAGTGAACGGGATGCGACCGATTGCGGAGATACAGTTCGCTGACTTCGTATGGCCTGCCATAAACCAGGTTGTCGGTGAGGCTGCGCGAGTTCGGTACGGCACGAACGGTCGTAAGTTCGCCCCTCTCACAGTCAGAGTTCCGTATGGCGGCGGCGTACGCGGAGGTCTATACCACTCTCAGAGCATCGAAGTTCTGTTTGCCCACACTCCTGGGCTGAAGGTCGTTGCTCCCTCTACGCCGTATGACGCCAAAGGTCTGCTCATATCTGCAATTCGTGATGACGATCCGGTTATCTTTCTTGAGCACAAGAAGACCTACAGGCTCGTCCGTGGTGAGGTTCCTGATGAGCCATATACGGAGCCAATTGGCAAGGCTGACGTTAAACGTGAAGGTGGCGACATCACCGTAATCACGTACGGACTGATGGTGCATTACGTTTTGCAGGCAGCGGAAGAGCTTGCCAGGGCTGACGGCGTGAATGCCCTCGTCATGGACCTGCGCACACTGCGGCCCCTGGACAGGGAGTCCATCTGCGCGGCTGCCCGGCATACCGGGAAGGTGCTGGTGGTACAGGAAGATACCCCCGCCGTGAGTGTTTCTTCTGAGGTTTTAGCCATCATTGCCGAAGAAGCGTTTTTTGACCTTGATGCACCGGTGATGCGTTTCGGGCCACCTGAACTGCCAGCGATGCCGTTCAGCCCGGTGCAGGAGGCTGCCTACATGCCATCTCCAGAGAAGATACTGGCTGCCATGCGGCGGCTGGCTGCAATGTGATGAACCCGGTTTTTGCCAGGAGCAAACATGCCGTTTGAGATACAGATGCCCCATGTGGGTGAGTCAGTCACCGAAGCCGTAATTGGTAAATGGCTAAAGCAACCTGGCGACCGCATCGAGAAATATGAGCCGATTGTCGAGGTGGTCACGGACAAGGTGGCGATGGAGGTTCCTGCGCCTGCCACCGGTGAACTGACGAAGATCATCGCGGATGAAGGCGAGACTATCACCATGGGTTCGGTGATCGCAGAGATGGCCCCGGATGATGCAGGTGCAGAAACCAGTGCTGCGAAACCTGCCCGGCCAGAGGCTCCACAGGTCACGGAGTCATCATCGTCGGCGATCGCGGCAACACCTGCACCAACCGGACTGCGAGTAGCCAGCCCAGATCGTGTTGGCTCGATGATTACCGGTGCTAATGTAGGCCCGACAGGTGGCGCGTTCCAGGACACCTCTCTCGGTGCTCCATCAGCTGCGACGGTATCTCGCGTAGAACAATCTGCAATGGCAAGTCCCGCTATCACACGACTATCGCCAGTCGTGCAGAAATTGCTGGACCAACATGGCATTGACCCAACGAACATTACGGGAACCGGTGTTGGCGGTCGTATCACGCGCTCAGACGTCCAGCGATACATCGACAGTGCAGGCGCTAAGCAAGTTCAAGGATCGACGGTTGCCGGTGAAGTGGCTGGCACGGTAATGAAGCCTTCACCCGTGCGCCGCATGATTGCCGACCACATGTCACACAGTTTCCGAGAGATTCCCCACGCGTGGTCTGCGGTTGAAGTCGATGTAAGTGGAATCATGGCCTGCCGGACGGCCAACCGAGAGAATGTGCAGAATACCAATGGCCTGAACCTGACCTATCTGCCGTTCACGCTTGCGGTCACCGCCACGGCGTTGCGTTCCAATCCGTTGCTTAACTCATCCTGGCGCGATGACGGTATCTTGCAGTACGACAGCGTGAATGTTGGGATAGCAGTTGCCGGTAAAGGGGGACTTGTTGTCCCGGTAGTTCGGGATGCCGACAACAAGAGCGTTCTGGACCTTTCACGAGAGTTGAGCGGGCTGGTGGAGCGCGCCCGTGAAGGTCGGCTTTCGCTTGAAGACGTTAGTGGTGGAACATTTACGCTGAACAATACCGGCGCGCTTGGTTCGGTATTGGGTGGTGCCATCATCAATCACCCGCAGGCGGCTATCCTGACAACCGAAGCAATTGTGAAGCGACCTGTAGTTGTGACGAAAGATTCTGTGGATAGCGTTGAGATTCGACCTGTGATGAACATCTGTCTCTCTTTCGACCATCGCGTCATTGACGGTGCCGAAGCATCTGCTTTCTTGCAGCATGTGAAGCGCGGGATTGAACAGGTTTCTGCGGCAACTCCACTGGAATGACCGTCTCGCTGCCAGAACTGCAGAGTGTGTGGCTGGGAAGAATGCACTATTCAACAGCCCTCGATCTGCAGCGTTCGCTTTTCGAGAGACGCAAGTCCGGAGATATACCGGATACGCTGCTGACACTTGAACACGATCCTGTGTACACACTCGGTCGCCGATCTGTTCAAGATCATGTGCTTGCAGAGCCCGCAACACTGGCTGCAATTGGCGCAGAAGTGGTCGAGACTGATCGCGGGGGAGAGGTGACTTATCACGGCCCAGGGCAACTGGTGATGTACCCGATCATCAGTTTGCGTGAAGCTGAACTGGGGCCTGTGACATATGTGCGCATTCTCGAGCAGGTTGTCATAGACACGTTGCGCCAGTTCTGGGTGCAAGGGCACCGCGTTGTGGGCAAGACCGGCGTTTGGGTAGGCGGTGAACCCGGATCGAAACCGGAAGCAGGATCGAATCCGGCCGGGCGAAAGATAGCAGCGATGGGCGTTCGCGTGAGTGCAGGTGTTGCGATGCACGGACTGGCACTCAATGTTTCTACTGATCTGACCTACTTCGACCACATCGTCCCGTGCGGCATGCCATCTCTTGCTGTCACGTCGATATTTGCTGAAACCGGAGCCAGTCCCGGAGTCTCATCAGTCGCCGAAATCTCGGCTGGGCTGTTGGCTGTCATGCTGCAACGTCGGCTCGTTACTGTCGGAATCGATCACCTGACCGCTTGATCCGGCGTATACGCTCAGTCGGTGTGCTGCCCGTCGCCCTGCGTGCATTCCCCAATTGTCCGGGGCACACCTTAAGCACACCATGTGGTTATAGAGAGACAAAAAACCGCAACGCGCGCGATTCTATTTTCACAACGCCCGGGCACGGGGAATTTTTATATGCAATCAACCGGCACTAAAGCTATCGAAGTTCTACTCATCGAGGACGACCCGCAAGCAGCGACCCTGTTTTTTGAACGGACGCGTAGGTTTGCACCGGGTGAGTTCGGAGTCACGCAGGCTCGCTCGCTTGAATCGGGACTTGACGAGGTATCTCACGCTAGCTTTGATCTCGCTGTGCTCGACCTCACGCTACCGGACTCGAACGGAATCGAAACATGCACTCGGTTCTGTGAAATGGCCCCGGATGTGCCGTTCATCGTACTGACCGGTGTGGTCGATGGTTCACTGATGGAAACCTTATCCCGTGCTGGAGCAAAGGCAGCGATCATCAAAATCGACTGCGCAGGGCAGGATCTCGTTAACGCAATGCGCACGGCACACAGTGTCAACGAGAAAGAACGGCACATGTTGCCTGCAGCGTTCAAGGCTGCCGCGGACGCACGTTTCCGCAACGCAATCATTGACAATGCAGATGGACTCGTCGTTATCGACCAGGCTGGCAAGGTACAGCTTGTCAGTGCCGGTGCAGAGTCCTTGCTGGGGCGTACGGCTTCCGAACTCCAGGACTCGGAACTTGGCGTCGCATTGCAGTTGGGACGAGCTGTACGTGCCCAGGTGGTTCGTGAAAAACCTGGACACGCTGAGGTTAGCGATGCTCCTGGTTCTGTCAGGCAGTTTGATGTCTGCAAACTCAATATCAGCGAAATCGAGTTCTGGGCGTTCTCCCATCAGTGGTCTGGCAAGCCTGTAACGGTCTGCGCCATGCGAGATGTGACCAACCAGGTATCTGAAGAATATCGACAGCGCACCATCGTCAAAATTGATCAGACGCTACAGGTCACAGCAGGACTTGAGGCGGTATGCAGTGACCTTGCTGTGAGAGTGGGAGCATTGATACCGTTCAACCGTTTCGAGGCCGCTGTATGGCGTCCTGAATTGAACCGCTTGCAGATAGTTTTTGAACTGGGGATGGACGCAAAGGGCCGCGAGACGGGAACCATTCTGAAACGTGGCGCAGCTCCAGATGGGTTCGGGACATGGACCACTGAATGGTCATCCAAGGAACTTACTCCGAGGATTGCGATTTCCCTTGGGTGTGCTGAGCCTGGCAAGCATGAACAGCGGGATTCGTTGGTAATGGCCCGGTGTGCCAGTACTGTCGCTGCAGCACTGCGTAACAGCAAGGCTGCACCTGTATTTGTCACCCGCGATGTCACGGACTTCGATTTTGATCCAGTCTTCGATGGCGAACGATTGCCAGAGGCGGCCTAGTGAGTTTGTCTGTCGAGCGCACTCACCCGATCAACCCATCCGCGGGATTTTCCCCGAACAGTGCTTTTACCCGTCGACTCGGGGTCATCGCTGCAACAGCCACATTCCTGATGCTGCTTGCTATGACCATTGGGACTGCCCTGGGAGCTAAAGCCGTCCTGAGTTCACAGAGTGAACAGCGTTTTGCTGACGTAGTGGAAGGAGCATCTAACTCTGTTCGCGCAGATTTTGACAGGAGCTTTACAGAGATTGCCTCCATGGAAGCGTTTATTCGTTCCGATCCCGGCGTAACGAACGACCAGTTCAAACTATTTGCAGGGACCATGAGTCAGCGTGGCACTGGCGCTGAAGCACTAGGATTTGCCCCCAGGGTGCGTGCGCCAGAGTCGGCAACGTTCATATCTGATATGCGAAACCAGGGAATTTCGTTGCGAGACTTTTCGGTGGATTCAGTTGCATCGGAGCGATACCCCGTCGCCTACATGTTCCCGCCACTACCTGGCCTGGTAGATCCCGGCCTGAACATACTTGGCGATCCCCGGTTCGGGACAGCAGTGCAGAATTCGCTCTATTCGGATGCCCTGGTGGCATCTGCGCCAATTCAATTTCAGACAAACCCTTCCGGACCCCCATGGTTCCTGGTATTTCAACCGGTATTCGGTGACCCCGCGCCGGGTCTATTACCGTCCGAAGGGCCGTTGTTGGGGTATGTTTTCGGTGTCTACCGGGCAGCGGATTTCCTTGGTGGACCACTTGAAAGAAATAGTCTGGATGGTGTGCCGTTCAAGGTATTTGACCGTAGCGAAGGGCGTGATCCGATACTGATATTCCCTGAGCTTTCGACTACCGTCAACGACAAGCTTTTGAGTGGCTGGGTACAGGCTGACGTCGAATTTGCCGGTAGACGCTGGATCATGCAGTTTGAGACACCGGAGCAGTTCGGACTCAGCGGCCTGGAGCGCAATGTCTGGGTGATAGTGCTCTCTGCCGGGCTAGGGCTCACGGTATTCGCGTCTGTTTCCATGTTCTCCCTGCTCAAAGCCCGGAGCGCAGCGCACTCTGACCTTGATCTGATGACAAGCCAGATACGCGTCATCATCGGCTCTGCAATTGAAGGAATCGTTGTCATGGATGCTCTAAACCGTCTCGTCTGGGCGAACCGTTCATTCGCGGAAGCGTTTGGTATGCCTGACCCGGAAGTCCTTGCGGGAAAGGACTGGAGCGCTGTCAGAGAGTCTGCTGGTGTCGATCTGGCAGACCGAGATGGCTTCTTTAACCAGATGGGGCAGATCAGCGGCAACCGTGACGTGGTTGTCACTGGATCAGACGTCCGAATCACGGGGCCAGCAGAGAAAACACTGTCCATGTCCTCATCCCCGGTGAGCGACCAATCCGGCCACTACCTCGGTCGTCTTTTTGTATTCCGTGATGTCACGGTTGAGCGTTCTGCAGAAGAAGCAAAGACCGATTTTATCTCGATGGTCTCACATGAATTGCGAACGCCACTTACATCAATCGTTGGGTATGTTGACCTGTTGATGGAAGGCGCAGGTGGCCCGCAGAACTCGGATTCAATGCGGCTGCTCGGAGCAGTGCGCCGCAACGGCAACAGGCTTGCCAGGTTGGTAGCGGACATCCTGGACCTGTCCCGGATCGACAACGCGAGATTCGATCTTGAGTTGAGCGATGTGGATGTACCAGTTCTCATAAATGACATCGTCGAATCAATGTCAGCGGATTTCAAGAGCAAAGAACAGTCAGTCACGTTAGAGATCGAAGAACAGGTTCCTGCGATCCGCGCAGACCGTGTACGACTGGGACAGGTAATCACCAACCTGTTGTCCAACGCGTACCGTTACACACCCGTCGGTGGAAATGTGATGGTCAGAGCTGCGGAGCGAAATGGTGATTACAGGATTTCCGTACAGGACACCGGAATCGGTATCAGGTCAGAAGACATGCCGAGGTTGTTCCAGCGCTTTGCACGCATACATCGGAACGGGCCGCGTCCCAGCGGTTCAACCGGTCTTGGACTGGCTATTACAAAGGCGCTTGTCGAATTGCATGGCGGGACGATCGAAGTGGAAAGCGACCCGAACTCAGGGTCCACCTTCACGGTGACCATCCCAATAACCGTGCGTAACAAAGACGCCGCCTGATTAAGGCGGCGTCTGCTTTTCATCATTTGGATAAACTTGCCGGATCAGGCAGCCCGTGCTTCGCTCTGCTCGTAGTAGCTGGGCTTCACGTATCGATACCCGAACTCACGCACGGTCTCAATCAAAGACGGGCGCTTGGGGTTCAGCTCAATCTTCGCTCGCAGATACGAGACATAGAGCCGAACGCTGTCCGGCGATGTCTCGGTTGCGTTGGGTCCCCAGGCCATGTCCAGTAGCTGGTGATGGCTGAGAACCTGTCCAGAATGGCGTACGAGCGACGTCAGGAGCCGGTACTCCAGTGGTGACAGAGCTACTTCAGTGCCCCGAACGGCTACCAGGTGCGCACGGTGGTCGATGGTCAACTGTGCATCGATGTATGAATCTTCACCGTTTCGCGACGTTGGCATTGTTGTGCGGCGTAGAACAGCCTCGACACGCGCTACCAGTTCGTCGCTGGCGAACGGCTTGACGATGTAGTCATCAGCGCCAGCCTGCAAACCTTTTACGCGGTCTGTCTCTGAACCCATCGCCGACAGGAAAATGACAGGGATGTCAGACATCTCTCTCATTCTCGAACACAATTCGATTCCATCCATACCGGGCAGGTCGATGTCCACGACCGCCAGTTCGGGACGTTCAACAAAGAACGCCCTCAATGCCTCTTCGCCTGATGCGGCAAGCACTGTGCGGTAACCTGCCATCTCGAGTCGCATCGATACGAGCTCAAGGATGTCCTGTTCGTCGTCAACTACGAGAATGGTTGCGGCCATGGTCTCCTCACGCTGGACCCGGTTTGATCGAGGGGGTAGGTCCATCCCGCCAGTTCAGGCGGCTAAGTTGCGGTGTGTAGTTCTAAACTTACGTGTGAAAGAGGCATTGCAGGTCGGGGGATACACCACGACTACCTGATGGGAGGACACGCAATCTCAGTGCACGAAAGCACCACACGCTGAATGGCGGAGGTTCGCAGGCGCAATCCCGGAGTGTGTACGATTCGTACTTGTGGCAAGGTGGCTGGAGTCGCGACGCGGCGGCGTTCGTTGTCACAATCTCGGTTGGTCAAAAACGCCGATCACGGGCTTCAGTAAAGTCTCTCGTTACGTACAGGTGAGTGAACCAGGGAACATTGATACCACTCAAATTCCGACCCGAAATGCTGACTGAACACAGGCGCAATAGCTACCTGCTGATCGCAATATGGTTTGCGCTTGTCTCAGCAGCCTGCAGTTCAGCCCCAGTTGCTGAGTTCACGCAATCTTCAGATGCGGGCACTGCACCATTTGAAGTCCAGTTCAACCCCACTTCTGAACGTGATGGAGTCTCTTTTCACTGGGAATTCGGAGACGGCAACACAAGTGACGAGCCGTCACCTGTGCATTCCTACCTGGATGCAGGGGATTTCACTGTTCGCCTCACAGTGTCTAAAGGCGACAAGTCTTCCAGCTACGAGCAAGCGATAACTGTCGAACCGGGCGAGGCCGGTTGGGTGACAGTTGAACCGAAGGCGTTCCAACTCGAAAGCGGCGACCGCGTGCGGCTCCAGCCTTCTGCGTTCGATAGCCTGGGAAACCCAATACCGGACGCCATTTTTACCTGGAGTAGCGCCAGCATAGCCGGGACCGTACTTGAAGACGGAACGTTCATTGCGGGCCCTGACACCGGGTATTTTGAGCAAGGTGCCCGCGTCGAATTCGAACGGTTGGGCAAATCCGTGTCGACAACCGTGAGTGCCGATATCGTCTATGGCTCACTGGATTCTGTTGTGATCAGCCCGGCAACCGTCAATCTGCGGGCAAACGGACGGCTGGCACTCCAGGTGCTTGCCCGAGATCAACAGGGCCACGTACTACCCAATGCCGAGGTTGAGTGGGACGTGGTGCGGAATGGCATGGACACGGTTCTGACTGGAGGAGAGTTCAGGGCCGGTATCCTGCCCACGCAAGGAGAGCAAGACCTTGCAATCGCCAGGGTGACGTTGAATGGAATCACGAAGGAGGCTACGCTCACGGGCACCATAGCAACCGGGATACTCGACCGCGTTGATCTTGCACCAGTTACATTCCCGGCATCAGTCGATGTACCGGTGGCACTCTCGGCAGTGGGTTATGACCGTTTCGGTAACGTGATGGATCTGGATTCGGTGGACTGGAAACTGGTGTCAGACAGTTACGGCTCACTGACTGAAGAGGGCGTGTTCACGCCATCTGGTGAGGCTGTGGTGGTTGATAGCCCATTGTTGCGCGTTACGGCTCATAGTGACGGAATTCAGGCCGAAGCCGACATCTCGCTGGCAATTCTCCCCGGTGCAGCGACCAAAATCTCGCTTGAACCCGCAGTTGACTCTATCCCGGTTGGTGCAGGTGACCCATTGATTGCAGTCGTGACTGACAAGTATGGAAACGAGATCGAAAACGTTGATCTTGTGTGGTCAGTTTCGGGTGGAGGCCAGGTTACGGATACAGGAGTGTTCATCGCCGGGTTTGAGACAGGCGATTTTCCCGGTGCCGTTACAGTCACACTCCCTGCAGGTGCCTCGGGTAACCAGCAGGCACTCAGCGCATCTGCAGATATCAGCATCCGTGACAGGTCAAGCGACATGATCGCAGTCGAAGTGTCGAGCCTGTCCAACGCGGGAATTGTGCTCATAGACCTGGCTACGGCAGATATCCGTTCCCTGTCAATAGAACTGGAAACCGACGGCGGCGTTGAGATATCGCCTTCTTGGTGGCCGGACGGTAGCAGGTTGGCTTACGCCTCAAATGCGGGTGGGGAGTTGCAGATCTACGACAGCGAGATTGATACTGGGAAAATCCGGCAACTTGTGGATGACCCTGAAGGTACATCCATGCCAGCTATTTCCCCAGATGGAAAACGAATTGCGTATGTCGTGACCACAGGTTCGAACTGGCAATTGTATGTGGCAGACCTTCCAGTGCCTGACACAGAAGGCAACATCATCCCAATCACGCGTGAGCAATCCACGAAACTGTCCGACGATGACTCGATCCAGAGTCTTTTGCCCTGGTGGTCGCCGGATAGTTCAGTCATAGCGTTCACTACATCACGGGGCGTCAACGATGTTGATATCCGTGTTGTTCCAGCTGATGGATCTGAACCGCCAAGGGTAATCGGTGATGTTGGATTGGCCGCGTACGGCTGGTCTACAGATGGGAACTATGTCCTCGCCGTGGACAACCAGAATGGTGGCGGGCAGAGCCTGCTGGTCGTTGATGCGAGTACGGGGGAGTCTACCGGGTTCATTCCACTGCCGTTCCAGGCATTCATGGCGGCGTGGGCGCCTGATGGCACGGAGGCAGTTGTTATCGACCGACTAACCGGAGCGATGTGGATTATCGACTCGGATGGCACCAGCCTTCGCCGGGTGTTGAGCCGGGAGCTTGTTCCGCGGCGCACAGCGTGGCGACCGGTGCCTATCGACGCTCCAGCCGTACTTGCTAGCAGTAACAGTGGCGCTGAAGCCTGAGCGTCTGTGCTTATACCTGGTATCTGTTACCCGGGTAAACCGTAGCGGGTAACATTGCCAGCCGACGATGCCAGATTCTGGCTGACCTGGCACCTATAACACTGAATCCAACAGGGACTTCCCCATGCCATCCAGCATTACCCACCTCGAATGCAGCCTCTGCGGCGCGTCATACAGCCATCGCGAACCGATGCGACTTTGCCCGGATGACGGGAAACCACTCTTCGCTCGATATGACCTGGCTGTTGCAGCGAGGACCATGAAGCCATCGAACATGGCAGGTCGGCAGGCGAATATGTGGCGTTACGAGGAAGTGATGCCAGTGGAGCACCTCACCAGTGTGATCACACTGGGCGAAGGCTACACGCCGCTGATGCACGCGCAACGACTTGGTGAATCACTGGGAATGAATGCTCTCTACATCAAGGACGAAGGCGTTAACCCGACCGGATCGTTCAAGGCGCGAGGACTGTCTGCCGCTGTTTCCATGGCCCATCAGCTCGGGCAGATGAAGTTGACTATGCCATCAGCAGGTAATGCAGCCGGTGCAATGTCCGCATACGCTGCGAAGGCCGGGATGGAAGCGCATGTGTTCATGCCCAAAGACGCGCCAATGGCAAACCAGTTGGAGTGTGTCGCCTACGGCGCGACGTTAAACCTGATCGATGGATTCATCACCGACGCGGGAAAACTCTCGACTGAGGCGGCAGACAAGCGAGGGCTGTTCGACGTTTCGACACTCAAAGAGCCGTACCGTGTCGAAGGCAAGAAGACGATGGGTTATGAAATCGTCGAGCAACTCGATTTCACAGTTCCGGACGTCATTGTGTATCCGACCGGCGGTGGAACCGGCATCGTGGGCATATGGAAAGCACTCGACGAGATGGAGTCGCTCGGCTGGATAGGTAGCGAGCGACCGCGGATGGTCTGCGTGCAGGCGGAAGGTTGTTCTCCCATCGTCAATGCGTATCGCAACGGGGAAGAGTTCGCCGAACCAATCCAGGATCCCCATACGCTGGCTGCAGGTATGCGCGTTCCTGCCGCTGTCGGAGATTTTCTGGTCCTGGGAGCAGTGCGTCAGAGTGGCGGCACTGCAATGACAGTCAGCGATGATGAAATGGTGACTGCGGTCAGCAAGATGGCAGGTTACGAAGGCGTCTTCGCTGCACCCGAAGGCGGTGCGACACTCGCTGCCCTGGAGCATTTACTGCAAACAGGAGGTGTTTCCAGCGACGAACGCGTAGTTCTCCTGAACACTGGTTCAGCGTTGAAGTACCTTGATGTGCTAGGTGCAGCAAGTTCTGCCAGCAGCTAGACGCGGTTATACCTGCTGCTTGTCCCATTCGACGACGTGGCTGGTTACGCCTTCGGGGTAATGTCGCTCGTACTCGTTGACGAGCATTCCCATGATGGCAGAGTTGTGACGGGCACCTTCATGCGGTCGGCTCTGTCGCAACGTTCCCTCATGCTGGAAGCCGATACTGGTGAACATATTCCGAGCCACCATGTTGTATTCGGGGACGTCAACCCACGCACGGTGCAACTGTAAGTGCTCAAAGACATGTTCCAGCATGGCGAGGACGGCTGCCGTGCCGAAGCCGGAGTGCCACTTGTCCTTGCGACCAATCAGTATTGATATCTGGGCATCGCCGAGCGATTCGTCAATGGACAACTGGCCTTCACCGATGTGTTCGCTATCAGCGGTGTAGATCGAAAAGATATCGCGGTGAGGCGTGTGATGTGGATCGTGAAAGACTGCATTCCACTCATCGTCCGTGGCGTTCAGTAGTTGCTCGGGTTCATAGCCAAGATGTGCGGCGTCACCATACGTGTATCTTCCGAACCACGTATCTGCCACTTCGGGGTCTTTCAACCATTCAGCGATTCGGCCAACATCTTCCCGTGTAACCTGTCTCAATTCAACCTGCGCCAATCGGCACCTCCAGAGTTGCGTCGCACCAGCGTAGTGCAGAGTAGAGCAATGTCTTCCGGTCAAGTTCGCGGAGTATATCTGACGTGCGGTACGGGTCTACAGAATCACCGTATATGGAATCGAAGGGCGAGGCGGTCTTCAGTGTTTGCGGAAGGTACCGTTATTCGCTGTCGCGTCGGGTATCGCTGACTATAAACAGTGTGTGCCTGTTCATCATGCTGAATCCATCGATGGCAGATGCCTCAGTGGATGATCCCACTGTTAGACGCTGTATCAGGTTTGCCCGGAGGTGGAATCACGGTGAATTGCGGATCGTAAACCTGTTTGGGTTAATAGCTACCGACCCGCGTCAGCTGGAATCTTCGGATGATCCAGTAGGACCAGATAACGATGCAGCGTTGGTTGATGCACTGAGTGCGGCAGACACCGTGGTTGCAGCATGGGGTAGCAGGGGAGAACTGGAGCAGCGTTCGAGACAGGTACTGGGGCTGATTGACCGCCTTGGGATACGGGTTTGGCATCTCGGTGTGAACAAGACCGGTGAACCCCGTCATCCACTATATGTCCCGTCCCGTACTCAGCCTGCGCCATTTATTCGTGATGTTCGGGTTTAGAGGAATGGTCATGCTAGGATGTGGGTGGATCGGATTAAGAAAAGACATGAAACAGGAGGTGGCTCATGGCTGACTGGAAGATGGAAGCAGAGATCGAATACTGCGTGCCATGTGGTTACGGTAACCTCGCTGCGTATATGGTCAGTGAACTGTTCCAGGCCGGTGGCCCTGCCATAGCGATCAGTCTCAAGCCCGGTGTCGGTGGAGTATTCAAGGTGACAGTGGATGGCCGAGTGCTATGGGATAAGAAGGAACAGGGCGCATCACCTCACATCATGCAGGTGAAGGAACTTAAAGCGCAGGTTGCCAACATGCTGAAGTCCGGGGCTGTAATACAGACCAACTAGACTTTGGTATCGATCAGCATTTGAACGGAGTGGTCAAAAGACCACTCCGTTTTCATTTCTGAATGGCCGAACTGAGGGCCGGGATGGGTTACTATCGGTAGCGTTTGAAAAAGTTAACCGCCCAATCTAATTCTCACTAGCAAACAAGAACGTCAAATGGTAAAAGCAGCAGTACTATACAAGCCGAATGAACCAATGCCTATCGTCGATCTCGCGCAAGACGCTCCAAAGGCCGGTGAGGTGCGAGTTAAGATGGGGGCTGCAGGGGTTTGCGCCTCTGACCACCACGTCATGCTCGGTCAGACCACGTTCCCGATGCCTATTGTCCTGGGGCATGAGGGTGCAGGCGTTATCGCAGAGGTCGGCCCCGGTGTGACCTCGGTGAAACTAGGGGACCGGTGCATCCTGTCGTTTGTGCCAAGCTGTGGTTATTGCCACTCATGCCGAACCGGCAGCCCGCAGGTGTGTGACACGAATCGACTAACCGGAACGCGTCAGTATGACGGGACATTTAGGCTCAAAGACAATGATGGCACTGACGTTCACCAATTCGCGAAACTCGGCGTGTTCGCTGAGAGCATCATTGTTCCGCAGCAGGCCTGTTTCCCTGTTGCCGAAGACATTCCGATGGACGTTGCCAGCCTGATCGGCTGTTCAGTGACCACAGGTGTCGGTGGTGTTATCAACCAGCCCAACATTCGCTCTGGAATGACCGTTGCGGTGTTCGGCTCCGGTGGTGTTGGCCTCAATGCCATTCAGGGTGCAAAGCTTCTCAACGCATCTCGGATTATTGCGGTTGACATTCACGACCACAAACTGGAGTTCACCTACAAGTTCGGGGCGACGGATGTCATCAACTCCCGCTCAGACGACCCTGCCAAGAAGATCATGGAACTGACAGGTGGGGGCGTGGATTTCGCGTTTGATACTTTCGGCGGTGCCATAACTACGGAGCAAATGATGGATTCGCTTCGCAAGGGCGGAACCGGTGTCCTTGTTGGGCTTGCCCCGGAAGGAATGACCGCGGACATCAACATGGTTGATCTCGTCCGTAACCAGAAAACCTTGACTGGCAGCTATTACGGCTCCGCCAGCCCACACGAAACGTTTGGGAAACTGGTCGACTTCTATCGGAAGGGTTTGATCGACATCGATAGCCTGATAACTCGACGCTACCCGCTGGAGGAAATCAATGAGGCGTATGACGCCCTTGGCCGCGGTGAAGATGGTCGTGGGGTAATTATGTTCTGATGGCATATCACGCTGAGTGGAGCCTCTTATGCGTCCCCATTCAGCGTGGGCCTAAGTACGCCTCAAGTTCAAAAAGCCGTAATCTAAACTGGATTGTGCTCTTTTTCACTTGCTGGCTAACAGTGCCGATGCTATCCTGCCCGCGTTTGCCTGTGTTTGTTCCAGCCGCTCATAACGTGCTCTTTGGTACATGATTCAAGACTACTTTCGAAGTTACGCAGTCCTCATAATTTTCGTCGCCGTTGCGGTCGTAGTGCCCATCGGTATGCTCGGCATTTCCTACATGGCATCGCTGGTCAAAGTCAGACCACAGCGGTCCACGCGAATCAAGCGAGCGCCGTACGAAGGTGGAATGCGTCCGCTGGGAGACAAGCCCCGGCGGTTCAACTTCCGGTATTACTACTACGCACTGCTATTCGTGGCTTTCGATGTTGAAACCGTCCTTCTATACCCGTGGGCTGTACGTCATGGGGTTCTTTCACGGCAATTTGGCTGGGCCGCGCTTGGCGCAGTGCTGGTCTTCCTGTTCGTTGTGACAGTTGGATACCTGTATGCATGGCGCAAAAAGGCACTGGAGTGGCAGTGAGCGATTCTGAACGACAACTGGTTAACCCTTACGGTGCTCCCAGTGGTTATTACCCCAACTCGTCGTTAATCAAGACGTCATGGGACACTGATCGTGACGAAGGCCGTGAGATCAACCAGATGAAGGCAACTCACCTGGAGCCGTTTGCTGAGCCTCTTTTGAACCCGGCGGATGAGCTTGAGCGTAGCGCCATCATTACATCGGTTGATACCTTGCTGAACTGGGCTCGTAAAAGTTCGGTGTTCCCATTGCAGTTTGGACTGGCTTGTTGTGCGTTCGAGATGATCGCATCAGCCATGAGCCGTTTTGACCTTTCCCGCTTCGGAATGGAAGCATTCCGAGCAACTCCACGCCAGGCTGACCTGATGATCGTTGCCGGCACAGTCACCTGGAAGATGGCGGTTCCGTTGCGTCGGTTGTATGACCAGATGGCAGAACCTAAGTGGGTTATTTCGATGGGCGTGTGCGCCACCAGCGGTGGGCCGTACTACCAGAGCTACTCCGTAGTGCCGGGTGTGAATCACATCGTGCCAGTGGATGTTTATGTGCCGGGCTGCCCGCCGCGGCCAGACGCGCTGCTATACGGAATCATGCAGCTACACGAAAAAATTAAGCGATACAGCCTTTCAGGCACCCCGGCAGGGACAGCATGACGCGATCCTGGTCAGGTGAAACACTTGCAAAGGCTATTGAAGCGTTCGCTCCCGGTGCAACGGAAAGTAGCAACGCTACTGACGTCTGGCTGAAGCCTGAGCGTATACGAGAGGTCTGCGAGGGGCTGCGTGACCGGCCTGAGTTCAAGTTTGATCTCCTGAGTGGCGTAACGGCAGTTGATTACATTGACCATTTCGAAATGGTGTACCACCTGACGTCATTGCCCAAGAATGCCCGTGCTGTTTTGAAAGCGAAATGTGGTTGGGACAGGGAAGAGCCTACAGTTCCCAGTGTGACCCCTGTCTGGCGCGGTGCAGAGTTGCAGGAACGGGAAATCTGGGACCTGATGGGAATTCGCCTTGAAGGGCATCCAAACCATAAGCGGATCATGCTGTGGGAAGGTTTCCCCGGCCACCCGCTGCGCAAGGATTTTGCGACGTATGACCAATCGCTCGTCCCGGTGGAAGAGCTGAAGTGACACTGAAAACTGAGCCTGTAACGATAAACCTGGGTCCGCAGCATCCCAGTACACAC
>JAURLM010000281.1 GCA_030831265.1 Chloroflexota bacterium | reverse complement strand
ATGTCGATTGCGATCCGGGCGAACGTGTTCTTCTGGTTCGCCTTCAATGCCTGGAGAATCAACCCAACGGTTGCGGAGATGATCGCCCAGCCAAGAATCGTGTGGATGTGAGCAAACGCATGGCTGAGCCCGGAACGTACATCAGGGTCTCCACCTCGCAACCGTTCTAGCGCGGCTGACACCAGTGCTGCGTTGAAGAAGATTGTCACGAAGTAGACCAGGAAGAATGCAATCACATACAAGACCAGGTCCCCGGCCTGTATAGCACTGGCTGTCTGGCCATTCGCATCCGTCGTAGTCGTGGAAAGACGATCAAGCGCGCCTGTTGCACTGCCAATTGCAAAAAAGATTGCGATGACTGCTACGACTCCGATCCCCGAAAAAACGGGGAACCAGAGGAGTTCTTTGTCCTTCTTGAGGACACCAAAACTCATTTTCATCAACTCGAACGTGTGACTTATCGTACTGAACATTGCTGCTTCTTCACTAATATTTCCTTGCCAGCCTGACTCGGCGCATAATCCACCGGCCACTGGACTTAGTTTCGAACATCACAATTCTACAGTGAATAGGCAGAGGCCACATGTGGACAGAGTTCGTGTTGGATTCATCGGTGCCGGCCGAATTTCGACCCTTCACGCACTTGCGTATGAACGGAACCCGACAGGGGATCTCGTCGCGGTTGCAGACTCAAATCCGGGTGCAGCAAAGCAACAGGCGGATAAATGGGGAGCCAAACTGGTTTTCAGTGACTACCGGGAAATGCTCCAGTCACCGGATATCGACGCTGTGGAGGTTCTGCTTCCCCACAATCTGCATTTGCAGGTAAGCCGTGAGGCACTGGAAGCAGGAAAGCATGTGTCTCTTCAAAAGCCCATGTGCCTGACGATGTCCGAAGCGATGCAAATTGTGGATGCCGCACACGCAGCGAGTTCGGTTTTCCGAATGGTGGAGAACTACCGCACGTATGAGCCTTACATGCGAGCCAAGGCGATGCTGGATTCAGGTGAGATTGGCGAGCCAATTGGTATGCGGGTGAAGACGATTCACGGGAAAGGCCGAGGCGGCTGGGAGGTTCCATCGACAGCGCTGGGTTGGCGGGCGGATGCGGCTATTGCAGGTGGTGCAAACTCCATTCATGACTACGGTGCGCACATCACTTCGATAATCCCGTTCTTTCTTGGTGAGGTCGAGAAGGTTCATGCAATGGCAGATCTTTCGGCGGGAGCGGACAGGTTCACTGGATCACGATCTGTAATCACCTGGAAGCAGATGGGTTCGAACGTGTTCGGGACGTGGGACATGAACGAGTCCAGTGAGTTCATCATAGACACGAAGTATTACCCGGTTGACGAGTGGATAGAGATCACTGGCACGCGCGGAATCCTGTGGATGACGCGTTGCACGGCGAGGATGGTTGATATGCCACCGCTTGTGATGTTCCGGGATGGCAAAACATTCGAATACAGCGACATGGAGACGGACTGGGGAGACAGTTTTCGCCGGGCCGGGCATGAGTTCACAGAAGGCATTGTGAATGGCAAACAGCCTCAGCTTGATGCCCGTGAAGCAACTCACACGCTGGCTGTCAGCCTGGCGGCTGCGAAAAGCGCAGTGGAGCATCGGGAAGTGAGCATCGCCGAGATGCACGGGAGATAGCGTCAGCAATCCGGCGGAAAAAATAGCGACCAGCCCACGCCGACTGTCACCCGTCGACGTGGACTGGTCTCATATAGTGTGACTCTAGCTGAGTGCGACTTCGTCACGCTCACCGGTGCGGATCCGGTAAACAGCCGATACGTCTCGCACCCAGATCTTGCCGTCACCAACGTTACCAGTACGGGCAGCACCCATGATGGCTTCAATCACTCCATCGAGGATGCTGTCTGGCACGACGACCTCGATACGGATCTTAGGCACATACTCAACGCGGTACTCAATGCCGCGGTATGTATCGATCGATCCGCCCTGGGAACCAAATCCACGGGCATCGCTGACCGTCATGCCGTGCACTCCGGCGGTTGACAGTGCATCCCGCACTGGCCCCAGTCTTATTGGCTGAATGATCGCATTGATTTCTTTCATCTTTTTAAGCTCCTGCTGGTGAGCCTGAAATACATTCGGGTTTGCTACCCCGTGTATTCAACAGGCCCAGCCAAGCGATATCCACGTTTTCGTATCGACATCACACCCGGGTGTCCGGCGGCACGCAACTTGGTTCTGAGGCGGGACACGTAGGTGTCAACAACTCTCAAGCCTCGCCCTCCATCGCCCCACATCATCTCGTGCAGTTCTAATCTGGAAATCACCCGGTCATTTCCACGGTGCAGTGCCTCCAGCAGGTCATACTCGGTTGCCGTCAACGGAATTCTCTTACCCCCAAACCAGACCTCGTACAGCCGCCTGTCAATCAGGAGCGTTTCGCTATCTGTCCAGTGCTTTGAATTCAGCATAGGTAAACCTTTGAAACCCTGCGTATTCCTACAATGACAATCCCGTGAATTCGGTCATGTCGGTTCCACCTCCGCCATCCTGGCGGTGCGTGCCAGCCAATGGGCTAACTGGCTGACACGCACCCACCGGGCAGGGCCGGAGACCCATGACTGACTCCATCGCCGTGGTCGGAGCGTCGCTGGCCGGCCTGCACGCGGCGCGGACCCTGCGGCGCGAGGGCTTCGGCGGGCGGCTCGTCGTCAT
>JAURLM010000280.1 GCA_030831265.1 Chloroflexota bacterium | reverse complement strand
AGCATGTGGAGAGGGAAGATGTTCGAACGCGCGAGTCTGTGATCGCCGTTGCTGAAAAAGCCGGACTCGACGTACCCCGGTTCACCGAGGACGTCGACGACCCTAAAACGCTTACCGAGATTGGTCTTGACCATGAAGAGGCGGTAGCCCAGGGAGTTTTCGGCACACCAACCTTCATATTCGAAGATGGCACAGCAGCATTCCTGAAGACCTACACACCGCCTGAAGACGAAACGATGGACGCCTTCCGGGACATCATGGGTGCGATGCGTGGGCGCAAGTACATCGGCGAGATAAAGCGACCGCAGCCACCGTGGCCGCGTGGTGCGACGGACTAAAGTTATTCAATAACTGCGTGTATGCGTTCGGTTGCCGAGCGTCATCGCATGGTGTTTCAGCAGCGAATGGCATTGACCACGAACGAAACCGACCTCATAAAACTTGCCACGGAACGTACAGGCATACAGTTCAAACAGATTTCTCTTCTTGAAACGGCGCTTACGCATGAGTCGTTCCTGAACGAGAACCCCGGTACAACCGTCGAATCCAACGAACGACTTGAGTTCCTCGGAGACAGCGCGCTCAACTACATCGTTGGCAGATACCTCTACGAAACCCTGCCAGACCTGCCGGAAGGCGACCTGACCGTCAGGCGTGCCGAAGCCGTCCGCAAGGAGACCCTGGCGGAGGCAGCAACGCGGCTGGGTCTTGGTGATCTACTGATAATGGGTCGTGGGGAAACCGCCAGCGGCGGAGCGAACCGGCCATCCAACATGGCGAACGGCTTCGAAGCGCTTGTCGGAGCAATCCTGTTGGACCGAGGCATCGACGCAGCACGTGACTTCGTCATCAAGTGGCTGGAACCTGCACTGCAGCGACTGGTCTCCTCGCACACACCAAAAGACCCGAAATCCCATCTGCAAGAACTGTTGCAGGCAAAAGGTGGCAATCCTCCGGAATACCGGTTGATGAACGTTGAAGGCCCGGACAATAGCCCGGAATTCACCGTAGAGGTCATCGTGAATGGAGATGCACAGGGCAGGGGAGTGGCCGGTCGGAAGATCGAAGCCGAACGTATCGCCGCACTTGAGGCGATTGACGCACTGAACCTGGCAGAAGCCAACCAGCCGAGCGACTGTTGAGCGTGCTACCGGCTAATCAGCCGAATTCTGCTGGAAAGTGCGGAGAGTTTCCCTGTTAGAAACAATCACATGACCGTGGTCTCGTGTGATCGCACCACCGTCCTCAAGTTCTTTCAGTGAACGTGCAACCACTTCCCTGCGAGCCCCAACGATGGAGGCCAGTTCGGACTGATTGAGTGGAAACTCATCACTTCGGGCGACCCGTGTGTAGACATCCAGCGCAGTAGCCACTCTTCCCTGCACATCCATCAAGGTCAGGTCAGTTGCCAGCTTTGTCACCTGCCTGAGCCGTTTTGCAAACGTCTGTAAAAGCTGTACGGCGACTGTGGAATGCCTGAAAAGCAGTTCCCTGAAGACCGGCGCCGGGACGATGAGGATTTCGCTGGATTCCACCGTAATCACCGTCGCCGGACACGTGCCGCCATCAAAAACAGGGACATCGTTCAGGGAATCACCGGCATTTGCGAGCCGCAGTATCTGCTCACGTCCTGACGGAGAGACTCGGCACACCTTTACGGATCCTGACAGGACAATCAGCAAGCCCGGAGATTCCGCACCTTCCACCAGGACAACAGCACCTTTTTCCTTACGAAGCAGTTCCGTATTGCGTCGTACCCATTCCAATTCAGATGGAGTCAACTCCAGGAAATAGGACGAAATTCTCAGTGCTTCTGAATCAACTTTATCCATGACGATCCCTTCACAAACCTCATTAATGACAGTGTGCCGGTATAAACATCAGGCTGCTGTGACATAAATCACTGACAAATTGCGAGGGCATTCCTAACCTAAGTAATCGTGATGAAATTCACAACAGGTTGTGAAGGAAAACGGTGGGTTCAGTAAGGCTGTTCACGAATTCCTCACATGACATTGGGATTTCCTCACGGGTGGGCTACGTGGTCTGCTTCAAATTGGAAGGCGCCGGCCTGGTCGAATCTGATTATTTGATTCAACCGGTAACCGGTTCATTTAGTGAGGGTCCGAAAATGGAATTAAAAGCGACCCCTGACGCTCCGGGCGATACAACAGTAGCTCTAAGGTTGTTGACCCCCTTGCGCGTTGGGGCCATCCTGTCCTTGATGCTGGTAGCGATGCTGGCATTTGCAGCGTGTAGCGGCGATGAAGAAACCCCCACTCCTTCAGGAGATGGAGGCGGACTCGCCAGCGATGCAAGCCAGATAGCCCAGGATCGTGGTTTGACAGAAGCTGACATCCAGGCTGCACTCAAGACCTATGTACCAACCGGTGAACTTGATGAATACATCATGTTCGCGTCCGGCGGTCATTCTGGCCAGGTGCTTGTGATAGGTATGCCTTCAATGCGCCTGCTCAAGGTGATAGGTGTGTACACGCCTGAGCCATGGCAGGGCTGGGCAACTGGCAACAAGGAAACAGATGATGTCCTTGCAGCCGGAAACCTTGAAGACGGTACTGTTCTGACCTGGGGTGACACGCATCACCCGGCACTGAGTGAAACAGCCGGTGATTACGATGGTCAGTTCCTGTTCATCAATGAGAAAGCAAACGGCCGTGTTGCGGTCATTGACCTGAGGGACTTTGAGACCAAGCAGATCATCAAGAACCCTCTTTCGAGTTCTAACCACGGTGCTACGTTCGTCACACCAGATACCGAATGGGTGATTGAGGGCGGGCAATTCCCGGCACCCCTGGACGGTAGCTACGCTGCCATTGAGGACTACGAGACGGATTACCGGGGTGTGATGACGTTCTGGAAGTTCGACCGTGCAAGCGGACGTATCCAGGAGGACCAGTCGTTCGCCATCGAACTACCACCTTACTGGCAGGATCTTTGTGACTCCGGTAAGAAGGTGAGCGAGAACTACGTCTTCTGTGGTTCGTTCAACTCGGAAATGGCTACCGGCGGTATTGAAGACGGTAACCCACCGCTTGAGGCTGGCATATCGCAGGCGGACATGGACTTCCTGCACGTCTTCGACAAGGCCAAGGCGATTGCCGCGGTCAATGCCGGCAAGTACGAGATGATTAACGGTTTCCGGGTAGTCCCGCTTGAAACTGCTGCGGCAGACGGCATCCTGACGTTGATTCCGGAGCCTAAGAGTCCGCACGGTGCAGACGTGACTCCTGGCGGCGAGTACATCGTGGTGTCAGGAAAGCTTGACCCCCACGTGACGGTCTACTCATTCGACAAGATCATAGCCGCCATGAATGCGGGTGCTCCGACCCAGGACCAGTTCGGTGTAGGCATCCTGAACTTCGACGATGTTGTTGAAGCGCAGGTTTACCTTGGTCTTGGTCCGTTGCACACCCAGTTCGATGACAAGGGTTACGCATACACCAGCCTGTTCCTGGACAGTGCAGTGGCCCGTTGGTCACTTGGTGGTCCATACTCGGAGCTTCACTCTGAGGAGCCGTGGTCACTGGTGACTACGACATCGGTTCACTACAACATCGGCCACCTGGCTGCTGCTGAAGGTGACACCGTTTCCCCGGACGGTAAATATGTGGTCGCCTTGAACAAGTGGTCAATTGACCGCTTCTCCAAGGTTGGCCCACTGCTGCCACAGAACTTCCAGCTGCTGGACGCGGCACAGCCTGGTACCACCATGCCGGTGATCTACGACTCACCGATTGGTATCGGTGAGCCTCACTACGCCCAGATCATCAAGGCTGACAAACTGCATCCGTGGGAGGTCTATCCGGAGGTCGGATGGAACCCTGGTACCCAGTCTGCTGACCCCAACGGGACAACGATTGGCAACGAGAAGATTGAGCGAAGTGGAAACAACGTCGAAATCTGGATGACGGCAGTCCGCAGTCACTTCACACCTGAGAGGGTGCGAGTGAAGGTGGGTGACCACGTTGTCTGGCACATTACGAACGTTGAACAGGCGTTTGATGCTACTCACGGCTTTGCATTGCCGGGACAAAACATCAACCTCAGCCTGGAACCGGGTGAGACGGCAACGATTGAGTTCGACGTGACAGATGAAGGTGTCTTTACCTACTACTGCACGGAGTTCTGTTCGGCGCTTCACCTGGAGATGGCAGGGTTCTTCTTAGTGGAACCTTCTTGATCGAGATAGCTGTGTCGGAGGAAAACTTCATCCTCCAACAGTGATTGGTGGCCCCGGGGACTCACCTACCTCATCCCCGGGGCCACACACTAATCTGACCACAACCCATCCAGGTGACTTACATGGCAACACCGGTCAATTCCAACTCATCAAAACTCCATAACCTGAAAATCCGTGTGTTCGGGCCTCCAATACCTCGCGAATTGCTTCGCAAAGAACGGGCTCGGTTCCTTGCACCGACCATCCTGATGATCTGTGCCGCTGCGATGCTGCTGGGTTCAATAGCCCTGCCTTACTGGAAGATGGAATTGCAGGCACCGCAGTACCCGAAGGGCCTGGAGATGACCGTTTATGTGAACAAGGTCCAGGGTGATGTGAACGAAGTGGATGGACTGAACCACTACATTGGCATGCGGCCAATTAGTGAGGCCGGGCAATTCGAACGTTCAATGAGCCTGATTGCCATCGCTGCACTCGTGATGCTGGTAGTTGCTGCGATATTCGTTCACAACCCGTGTGCACTGGCTCTTACGTGGCCGGTGATGTTGTACCCGGTAATCTTTTTACTTGACCTGTGGTTATGGATGCGGGCATTCGGGCAGGATCTTGATCCGCGCGCACCGTTAAGCAGCATCATTGAACCGTTTGTGCCACAGATCATTGGCAGTGGGCAGGTGGCTCAGTTCAAGACCGAAGCCATCTGGATGCCGGGACTGTACGTCGCATTTGTCGCATCAGTATTGATTGCAGCAGGTATCTTCCTGCACCGTCGAGCCTACAAGCCGCTGTTGGATGAAATGCGGTCTGGGACGCCGAATGCCTCCGGGACAGAGGGAGCTGGTAGCTAAAGATGCTCCGCCGACACCTTGTCCTCCTCATGCTGTTGTTTGCTT
>JAURLM010000279.1 GCA_030831265.1 Chloroflexota bacterium | reverse complement strand
GAAGAGGCAGAAGAGGCGACGCAGCGGCTACAGGACGAAACCGACCGAGAAATCGCGCGCCTGATGCATGAGCAGGAGGCCCGCGACGCAGACAGGGCCGAGCTGGCGCGATTGCAGGCGCTGGCCGACCGCTACGCCACGCATGTGCCCGAACTGCCGAGAGAGGCGCGGCTGGCCATCCTCAACGCGCAGGATGCCCGCACGCGCAACAGCCTGGAGCAGATGCGCCGTGTCATCGAGCAGACCATTGAGGCCGAGGACGTTGCCGCGCTCTTGCTCCTGCTCGCCGATGACTGATGTGCCACGTAAACAAATTCGAAAACCGACTGAGGGCGGCTTCCCTCTGACACTGGAGTATGGTATATGGAAACTACTGGCCACGAGCCTGAGAACGCTGACGATAATGCCTTGATTGATAGCCCGGAGGTGGATTCCGAGGGGGTGAAAGTCGAAGGTGCGGAATCAGCCCCCGCTGCCGCTGAAACCGGCAAGCCTGTGCCACGAGACAAGGTGCAGGAGCGTTTCGACACACTCACACGTGAAAAATACGAAGCACTCAGTGCGCGGGATCGTGAGCGTTACCAGCGCGAAGCCTTGGAAGCAAGGATCGCTCAACTGGAAGCCTCAAATGCGAAACCAGAGACGGTCGCGCCGTCAGACGAGTACCCCACGCTTGAGTCGGTTGGTTGGGACGAAGGCAAGCACGCTGCAGCGGTAGCCGCATGGGTCAGGAATCAGACTGGCGAGAACGTCAAGTCTGTACTGGCACAGGAGCGAGAAGCCATGCAGCGGGCCGAGGCAGAGCGGGCACATTCGCGCCGCGAAGCTGAATTCGTCAAGGCCAAGCCTGACTACTCGGAAAAGGTGATGCGTGACCCCCGCGAAGGCGGGCCGGTGATTACCGATGCGATGGCGGATGTGATTCGCCAGAGCGATCTCGGGCCGGATGTCGCGTATTTCCTCGCGGAGAACGTCGCGAAGTCGATTGAAATAGCGCGACTCCCGCCGTTCCTGCAAGCCAGAGAGCTGGGCCGCATCGAAGCCCGTATTGAGGCCGCGAAGGTCGCACCTCCGCCTGTGAGTAAAGCACCGCCTCCTGCCGGAAGGATAGAGGGCACATCGTCAACAGGAGCAGTTAGCACTACTCACCCTGATAGCGACAAGCTCTCTGAATCTGACTGGTTTGAGGCAGAAAGAAACCGTCTTAAACGTTTGAGGAACCGAAATGGCTAATACATTGCTTACTGTCTCGCAGATCACCAGAAAGGCTGCGATGACGCTCCATCAGAAGTCCACGCTGCTGCGCTCTGTAAATCGTCAGTACGACAGCGAGTTTGGCAAGTCTGGTGGAAAAATTGGCGACACGCTGCGTGTACGCATGCCAAACCAGTACACATACCGAAGCACTATGACTTATTCGGCTGTCGACGTGGCAGAGGATAAGGTTGACCTTCCGGTGTCCACGGTTGGTGGCGTGGACATGCAGTTTACGTCTCTTGACCTCGCTCTTTCTCTAGATGATTTCACGGAGCGATTCATTGAGCCGGCTGTGTCTGTGATTGCTGCGAACGTGGAAAGCACCTTTTTCACGAACATGTACAAGAAGGTGTACAACGTTGTTGACGGTGATGCTGCATCTTTTGCCTTCAGCCATCTGAACAGCGCGCGTCAGGTGCTGACAGACAACCTGGCTCCTTCGGCAAAACGGTATGCCGTTCTGAATACTTCTCATGCGACGAAGTTCATGAACGACACCAAGGGCCTGTTCCATTCGGCGTCGAATATTCAGGATCAGTACGAAGATGGCATCATCGGGCGCACTGCAGGATTTGACGTGATGGAATCAACCATCATTTCAGACCACACCAGCGGCACGGCAGCAAAGACTACTGGATACCTGTCGAACGGTGCCACGCAGTCTGGATCGACAATTACTGTCGACACTGGAACTACCACGTTCCTGGTTGGCGACGTGATCACGTTCAATGGCGTGTTCCGTGTTCACCCGGAAACGAAGGTATCTACCGGCGTGCTGCAGCAGTTTGTCGTGACGGCAAATAGTGGTAGCTCGGCGACCTCGCTGGCCATTTCTCCTGCCGTTGTTGCGAGCGGATCGAAGCAGAATGTGTCGAATGCGATTGCCGATAATTCGGCTATTGTAAAGGTCGGCGCAGGTGCTTCGGAACTCCTGAATGGTTCTCTGGCGTTTTACCGTGATGCGTTTGCGTTCGTGACTGCAGACCTGCCGATGCCAAAGGGCACTGACATGGCTGCCAGCTCGACGTATGACGGCATTACCATTTCGCTGGTCCGAGACTTTGACATTGCAACCCGCGATTTCAAGACTCGTTTGGACATTCTGTACGGCTTTGCAGCGCTGCGTCCGCAGCTTGCTTGCCGCATCCACGCTGACGGTTAACGCCATGAGTGAAGGAATCCTTGGCGGAAACATTCGGGCCTTGGGTCTCGTGCAGGTGACCTTTGACCCGGCCTCAATTGCGACTATCACTACGGCAGAACAGACCATGACAGTCCCGGGCGTAAAGCTCGGGGACTTCGTGTGGGTATCCAAGCCGACTGCAACGGCTGGATTCGGAGTGGTTAATGCGCGCGTGAGCGCAGCGGATACCATTTCGATCACGGCGGTGAATCCCACTGCGGGGTCGGTTAACCCCGGTTCCGAGACGTGGACTGTGATGTGGGCGCGACCATCTGGAAGCATCCCCGGCGCTGTTGGTGATTGATTGAACCCTGGCCGGGGACTTCCACCCGGCCTTTCTCTTTCGAGGTGACGCATGGAACTACTGGACCTGATCACCGGCAGCTTG
>JAURLM010000278.1 GCA_030831265.1 Chloroflexota bacterium | reverse complement strand
GTGGCCGTGAATCGGCTCGTGGTCTCATGGTCCGCATGCGAGAGATCAAGCGCGATCTTGAGCAGGCGGTGACGCAGAACCAGATCAGCACCGTTGGCGGCTCTGGTACTGGCCGTTCGACTGCCGGCATGGAATCGTGGATTGGCGGTCCCACGTCGTCTAACGGTACGACCGCTGCTAACGCGGTTGCCACCACGACCACGGCTGCGACTGCTACCACGCCCCCGGTGACCTCTGGCACGGCTGGCACTGCCCCGACTGACGGCACGACGTTTGGCGCGCTCACGGCCAATGCACTGAACCTGGCGCTGGAAGGCGCGTGGATTCAGGGCGGCGACCCGCGAGTGATCCTGATGTCTTCCACCCAGAAAAAGGTTGCTGATACCTTCACCGGTATTGCTACCCGCTTTGTGGACGTCAACAAGGGCGCCCAGGCGTCAATCATTGGCGCGGCATCGAGCTACGTCTCTGACTTCGGCAACCACACGCTGATGCTGCATCGGTACATGCGCACCAGTGTGGTGCTGTGTCTGGACCCAGATTACTGGGCTATCCGTTACCTGCGTCCGTTCACCAAGCGCGAGCTTGCGAAGACTGGCGACGGCACGAAGTACCAGGTCATCGGCGAGGCTACGCTGGTGGCTCGTAACTGGCGCGCGTCGTCCAAGGTTGTGGCCTGCAGCTGATGTGATCTAACAGGCGGGGCCGTACTGACGACCTCCCACTTACCACTGTGGTACGTGCCCCCGCCTTCTTTGAGGAAATATGGGCAAAGAGTTTTTCGACTATGACCCGCTAACCGGTGTTCGCACAGAGTTCGACTACGACGCCGACACCGGCAAAGTTGAGCTGTCGCACTCGCAGGACGTTGAGGCCGCGCTAGAGGTGATGAAGGTATCGCGCGACAACGGATTGCGCGACAACGGGATCAAGGAGAACTGGTTCCACTATGCGGAGATTCCGCTCGTATACCTACTCAAGCTGCGAAAGATGGGCATCCAGTGGGATGACCCGAAAGAGATTAACCGGGCAGTAAACACTTACTTCCCGGAATTGAAGATGACCCAGAAGAAAGAGGGCGGGAAGATCGGAAAGACCTTTCTCCCTGGAAAGACGGTCGAGAACTTCTCGCCGATGCCAGACGCCCCTGTTACCAACGCTGCGCCGTCCGCAACCGGGATTTTGCTACCGTGAACCGTATTGAATCGCTGACGATGGCCAGAAAGCTTGCCGAGCGTGGCGAGCTGGACGAGGCCTATCGCCTCGCCGGCAATTGGCTGATGGAAGACCCGAACGATGTGTTGGCCCTGGTGGTCACCACGTTCATTTTGCGCAAAGCCCGCAAGCTTCCTGAGGCGTACCACATCTCCAAGAAGGTGACGGAACTCGCTCCCAACGACTCGGCCGGCTGGATCAACTACGGGCAGATTTGCAACGAGCTGTTCCGCGCCGACGATGCCGAGAGGGCCTATCGTCGCGGGCTCTCCGTGTCCAAGGACGATCACAGCAAGTCCATGCTGTACACCAACCTATCGGCTCTCTATATCGACCTGGGGCGGTTTGACGAGGCGCACGAGGCTGCGGAGAAGTCCCTCGCACACAAGCCAGACTCAGGCCCGGCGCGGTCTAACCTTGGCTTCTGTCAGCTGGCAAAGCATGACTGGGCCAATGGCTGGAAGAACTACCGAGCCTGTCTTGGGACTGACGCCAGGAAAAAGACCGTGTACCGCAACCCTCCCGAGCCTGAATGGCAGGGAGAGGAAGGTAAGCGCGTCGTCCTGTACGGAGAGCAAGGCATTGGCGATGAGATTTGCTTCGCCTCGATGCTGCCAGACGCAATCGAGAAGTGTTCGCAAGTAATTCTGGACATCGATGAGCGACTGACGGGGCTGTTTAAGCGATCCTTCCCCAAGGCTCATGTATACGGCACCCGCAACCAAACCGGGCTCAACTGGGCCAAGGAAGACCAGCTTTTTGATTGCTCGCTAGCCATTGCGCAGATAGGCGAGTTTTACCGAACGAAAGACGAAGACTTCCCGGCGACTCCTTACCTCGTCGCAGATCCAGACCGCGTGACGATGTGGAAATCGCTTTTCGCCAAGAAGGGCAAGCCGGTTATTGGCTTGGCCTGGACCGGGGGAATTTGGCAGACCGGCGCTAGATATCGCAAATTGCAGCTTGAGCAATTGCTTCCCGTCATGCAGTCCGTGGATGCGCATTTCGTGTGTTTGCAGTACAAGGATGCTTCGCATGAGATCGCCGAATTCAAGAAACGCCACCCCGAAATCGACATCGCTCAGTACCCATACGCGACGCTTACTAAGGACTACGACGACACTGCCGCTCTTGTGGCCGCTTTGGATTGTGTTGTGTCTGTACCTACTGCCGTCGTTCATCTGGGCGCGGCTATCGGAACTCCGGTCATTGCGATGAACTCCCCGCATCGGTGCTGGAAGTTCTACGGCGGGTTACAGATGCATCCCACGGTGGACCTCGTTCCGAACAACGGCTGGGATAAAACCATCATGGAAGCCGCGAAGCGATTGCGTGGCAAGTTTGAGCAAAAGGAGGCTGCGTAATGCGCATCTTCATCGGTACAGATCCACGTCAGCCCATTGCATGGGTAGTGCTCGCTAACAGCATTGCCCGTCATTCGAGCATCCCGGTAGAGATCACGCCGCTCGTGTTGAGCCAGCTGCCGATTACTCGCCAAGGGCTCACGCAGTTCACCTTCAGTCGGTTTCTCGTCCCGTGGCTGTGCAAGTTTCAGGGCCGCGCGCTGTTTCTGGATGCGGACATGGTAGTTACCGGTGACATCGCAGAACTGGTAAACGACCTGTCCGACTGCGCATCCTCTGTTCGCGTTAACCAGAACCAGCCGCGTTTCGAGTGGCCATCGGCAATGCTTTTCAATGCCTACAACTGCCAGATGCTGACGCCGGAGTACATCCAGAACCCGGCTAACAGCCTATTTGACCTGTCATGGGCGGATCACGGCGTGGGCAAGTTTGACCCTGCTTGGAATCATTGCGTGTCTTACGACGCCCCAAGACTAGACGCAAAGCTGTATCACTTCACGAAAGGCATTCCAATTTGGCCGGAAACTACCGGTGAGAATGGAGCGCCACAGGATAAAGTCTGGCTCAAAGAAGCGAAGATTGCCCTTAGCTCCGTCTCCCATAAAGAACTCATGGGCGGAAGTGTTCACGTGAAGAAGGCATCATGAGTTCTATCCTAATATCATCCGAATATCGCAAGCAGCAGGAGCACCTGCACGACACGACCACCTACGGCAC
>JAURLM010000277.1 GCA_030831265.1 Chloroflexota bacterium | reverse complement strand
TGCATCGACGCATAGTTGCGCGTGTCGATCAGATGCTGGCAGATGGCTGGGTGGATGAAGTGCAACGTTTGATCGACAGCGGTATCGACTTCCAGGCTCCGGCTCTCTCGGCCATCGGGTACCGGGAGATTGCAGATGTGATTGCCGGCAAGATGACACTTGCAGATGCTCGGACGCATACAATTCAGGCGACCAACCGCCTAGTGCGGCATCAAAACAACTGGTTTAAACAATCCGATCCACGTATTAGCTGGATAGATGTGACCGATGCTGACCTCGTGCGGGTAGTTGACCGTGTTCGGGAATGGCTTGTGGACTGACCGTCCATATGAATTCCCGACCAGTTTGAACTATTCGACTTGCCAGATTGGAGATATAGACTTGACCACTCCGTTCGCGAAGCTACAAGGTGCCGGTAATGACTACATTGCCATTGACGGCCGTGGAATTGACCGGGACTGGGGCAACCTTTCGCTCCAGATGAGCAGGCTGGCATTTGGTGTCGGCTCGGACGGCATCGTCCTTGTGCAGGAACCACAGGATGCTTCTAGGGCACAGGTCCGGATGCGTGTCTATAACCCGGATGGCTCTGAAGCTGAGATGAGCGGGAATGGAATTCGCCTGTTCTCAAAGTTCGTTATTGACAGGAAGATAGCCATCCCCGGTCCCGATGGTTTGATAGTCGAAACCGGTGGCGGCATACGAACGGTTGTACCAACAATGAGCGGTGACAAGATGATTGCCGCAAAGGTCGCAATGGGTGTGCCTGAATTCGCTCCGGCGAAAATACCTGTAGATACGAATGTCATTGGAAACGCAGCGAAAGTGATTGACTTCCCGCTGGAAGTGGGCGGTCGGACACTCAAAATCACCTGTCTGTCTGTTGGGAATCCACATGCAGTTGTGTTCCCTGATGAACCAGTAGAAAGGTTCCCTTTGCTGGAACTCGGCCCGCTGGTCGAAAAACATCCGATGTTTCCCAACCGGATCAACTTCGAAATCGTGAACGTTCTCTCTCGCAACCGCATCCGTGCGCGCATATTTGAGCGTGGTGCCGGAGAGACCCTTTCATCTGGAACCGGTTCGACGGCTTCAGCTACCGCGGCAAGGGCTCATGGGCTTGTCGATGACGAAGTAGAGGTAGTCGTCGACGGAGGAATACTGAAAATCTCGTGGGACAAATCGGGAGAGGCGTTTCTCGAAGGTCCCGCTGTCGAGGTATTTGAGGGTGTCTGGCCGGACTAGCAGCAAGCCCCGGCGCACACCGGTACAGGTAAACTGGTGCGCAAGACAGACAAACGCTGGCTGGCCGAGATTGCAGCGATCAGTCAGCGTTGAAAAATAAAGCAAGATACTCCGGTGATTCAGGCAACAACGAATATGACCGGGGAGAAAGACCCAGACCAAGCCGATGAAGTTCGCTCGAAGAGTCCAGGAACTGCCGCCATATCTTTTCGTTGGCATTTCGCGTGCCATCGCCGCCAAACGAGCCCAGGGTATCGACGTAATCTCGTTCGGCATCGGTGACCCGGATATCCCGACACCGGACCCGGTGCTGAATCGCCTTGAAACTGCATTGCGTACACCAGCGCATCATCGATACCCGGAGTCAGAGGGGCTTCCTGAGTTCCGAAAAGCGGTCTGCGACTTCTACAAGCGCAGGTTTGATATCAACCTGGATCCTGCGACTGAAGCGATCAACCTGATCGGTGCCAAAGAAGGCATAGCCCACGCATCGCTCTGCTTCATCGACCCCGGTGACACGGCCCTGGTTCCTGATCCTGCATACCCGGTTTATGAGATCGGTACTATGTTTGCCGGTGGAAAAAGCCACTTTGTCCCGTTGACCGCTGAAAATGCATGGCTGCCGAAATTCGAGGACATACCGACTGACGTGGCGCGGGAGGCAAAAGTTCTCTGGTTGAACTACCCGAACAACCCGACCGGAGCGATAGCCTCCCTGGAGTTCTTTAACGAAGCAGTTCGCTTCGCCAAAGAGTTTGATATCGCCCTGCTGCATGATGCCTGCTATACCGAAGTCACCTATGACGGCTACGTTGCGCCGTCTATCCTCCAGGCCGAGGGTGCACGTGACATCGCAATGGAATTCCATAGCCTGTCCAAGACAGCCAACATGACCGGCTGGCGCATTGGCATGGCCGTTGGCAACTCGGACATGGTGAATGCGTTGATGAGAGTCAAGTCGAACATTGACTCCGGGCTGTCACAGGCTATCCAGGAGATGGGTATTGAAGCGCTAAACCTGTCCCCAGAATGGCTCAAGCAGAACAACGATATCTACCGTAAGCGCCGCGACCGCGTGGTGGCGATACTGAACGAAATTGGTATAGACGCGGTAGCTCCCAAGGCTGGACTCTACATATGGGTCGCAATACCGGAAGGTTACACGTCCGCTAAATTCGCGCAAAAGCTACTGGACGAACGTAACGTGGTGGTGACTCCCGGAAATGGCTACGGTCCTGCGGGAGAAGGCTACATCCGGCTTTCATTAACGACCCCTGACGATCGAATAGACGAGGGAATCCGCCGTTTGAGTGGCCTCAAACTCAGCTAGCGGCCATGTTCCCGGTTACGGCAAAACTTGTCTGGACGAAAACGAACATATTCAACTGGTCCCAAGCGTGAACGCGTGTGCCTTGTAGGGGCGCAGGTCAGGTCGAAAGCTGGTATCTGGACTCTCGAAGATTCCATCGACGAACTGGCGGAGTTGGTTCGTGCTGCCCGTGCCAATCCAGTCGCCCAGGTGACGCAGATGCAAAACAGGCCGTCACCAACGTATCTCGGTGCAGGAAAAATCGATGACCTCAAAGAGGTTATCGAGCACGAGAATATCGATACTGCCGTATTCGATGATGAACTGACCCCATCACAGCAACGCATGCTTGAAGACGCGCTGAAGGTCAAAGTCATCGACCGTACAGCGCTGATCCTCGATGTGTTTGCTCAGCGGGCCCGTACGCGAGAAGGCCAGCTACAAATTGAACTGGCCCAGACTGAATACCTGTTGCCGAGGTTGGCAGGGCAGTGGTCTCACCTTGAACGACTTGGTGGTGGGGTTGGCACGAGGGGTCCGGGTGAAACGCAGATTGAGACCGACCGACGCTTGGTGCGTTCAAGGCTGTCACGCGTTAAGAAAGAGATTGAGAAAGTCCAGGCGCAGCGCGGTCAACAACGACGTCGACGGACACGTGATCTGTTCACGGTCACACTTGTCGGCTACACGAACGCTGGTAAATCAGCGCTGTTCAACCGGCTGACATCCGGTGTGGTTCGGTCACGCGACAGGTTGTTCGAAACGCTGGATACAACCACGCGGCAACTTTTCTTGCCATCAGGCACGCGGGGAGCCATTTCCGACACGGTGGGCTTCATCCACAAACTGCCACCAATAGTTGTCGCTTCATTTCGGGCAACACTGGAAGAGGCCCTCGAAGCCGACTTGCTCTTGCACGTTGTTGACGTCAGCAGCCACTTCGCCGCCGAGCAGGTACAGGTTGTCGATGACGTACTGAAAGACATGGGACTTGGGGAAACTCCTCGAATCCTGGTGTTGAACAAGTGGGACCTCGTGGCGTCTTCTCCCGATACTGGAGAACCGGACGAATTTTCCCAGGATCTTTTGCCACACGATGAGGCAGCGGTGCTGACGTCTGCCACGGCTGGCTGGGGGTTAGAACGGCTCCGTGAGGAGATCGATAACCAGCTAAACGTGATTGCTGAGATGGCAGGCACAGTTCCAGCGGTAAGTTAGTCCGTCCTGATGCCCTTCGACACCGCTTTGTTTTTCGGAACTTCTGCAATGACATTCCCATACGAACCATTCCCATCAAACCCGTACTTCAGCTGCGAGCCTGACCGCCTGCGCATTGTGGACAAGGCTCAGTTTTCCAAAGTTGTTATGGGCAAAGCTGACCCGTGGCTGACGCTTTCAGTTGGCGAGACGAATGTGATGCACAGTCGTCCTGTGCGCGTGAAATCCCACCAGGACATGTCCATCGAGATCGAATGTGAACTCGGCTCTCTACGGTTGAACATGGAGTCGGAATCTGCTCGGAAAGTGGACACCGAAGGCCGCGAGTGGGTTTACCGCGGCGGTCTGGAAGAGGCCAACGAAGGCATGGGTTGGATGCCGGTTAGCTAGGAAAAACCCAGCGTCGGGCGATTTCCGTCACTTGTTTCCGATCGCTCGGATGCTCTCGTAGTTGCAGATCATCCGGCAGGTTGGCAGGATTGCCGCGATATCCGATGGCCACACCGACAATTACGTCGTAGTCGTCCGGCGACAATCCCAGTTTGTCGTGAACCTGATCGAAATTGATGCCGCCAATTGCATGGGTATGCAGACCGAGTTTTGCAGCCTGGATTGCTAGAGACATCCAGGCTGCTCCCGTATCGAACTGGCTGGTGCGGTAGGCGCGCCCATCGTCTGCATACTTCCTTGCGAATACATACGCAAGTACGGGTGCGGCGGTGGCCCAGCGCTGATTATTAGGCCGAAGCAGAGAATTGAAGACTTCGCGTTCGGTGCCAGTTGTGGAGTAAAGGAACAGCCATGGCTGTGAATTGCTTGCCGACGGTGCCCAGCGCGCAGCTTCAAACAACGTACTGAGTTGAGTATCACTAACCGGGCGGTATGAAAACGAGCGGGTGGAAAAGCGGTCGATAAATACGGAATCGAGAGATTCCGTATGTTCCGTGACTAGTCTTTTTGACATCTCGTGTTACCTGCCGCACATCCATGATTCGTGTTACGACCCCTACGGATTGCTCACCCGCTACACATCACCAACCGGTTTGCGTTGGGGACGTAGGATGACGAATTCGACATTCTTCGTAACTGTGCGATGTGGATGATACACGAGAGTAGAATCAGGTCATGAGCGAACGGCCAGACGAAGCGAAAATCACGGTTTTTGGAAGTTTCTTGCGAGCGCATCAGCAGGTTTCTGAAGTGCTCAACAAGAACCTTGTTTCTGAACGCGGGATTTCACTGCCGTGGTATGACGTATTGTTCCAACTGTCAGTGGCTGAAGGTGGCCGACTACGGCTGCAAGAGCTTGCCGAACGCGTGCTCTATTCCCGCTCCGGCCTGACCCGGTTGGTTGATCGCATGGAAACGGCCGGGCTTATTTCACGTGAGCCGTGTGCGCATGACAAGCGCGGGACATTCGCAGTGCTGACTCCACTTGGCAAACGCGAGCTACGACGTTCCGCACCCGGTCATCTGCGTGGCATTGAGGAAAACTTTTTCGCGAATCTTTCAGACGAGGATGTGGCGGTCCTGGGGCGGGCAATGAGCAAGGTGCTGGAAGCAACGAAATGTGCTACTCAGAGCGCCGGCGTCGAAGCTCGGTAGACGAGATGTCCTCACGGAAGTCAGATTCCGGTATCGGCATGAACATCGCTTGAATGCCAGCGGGGATAGTGAGGTCAGATAATCCCCGGAATTTCCCTGAAGCATCTACACGTCCTGCGACGATGAATCTCGTTCCAGACTTATTGAGTAGTAGCAGTTCCTGCTCTGCGCTGGTGCCCGCCGGGTAATAGCGATCATCCAGTAGCCTTACTGCGGTGTCGTAGCCAAGAACGAACCAGCAGCCGTTCAACAGTGCTGCCTTATTTGCGAACAATCGGGCACGGGTCACTACAACGTCCCCGATTCCCCGGAACGATTTCAGTCGCCCTTCCAACTCATCACGTGGCAGATCTGGCTTGTCCACGTTCTCAATTGAGATTTCGAAGAGACCTCGTCGCCCTGTGATTCGCTCCGCAGCCTTCATCATCCTGAGATGACCGCGATGAACCGGGTTGAAAGACCCTGCAAGCACGACACGGTCCGTCAGATCGATATCCGCTGACATGCTGCCATCCGGGTGCACCACCACGTAATGCACCTGTCCGGCGTACAACCGGTCGAGTTCAGTGGTTGGCATGGGCTGTCCGCTCAATGATTTCTTCGCCGGGCAGCAGAGGAACTTGA
>JAURLM010000276.1 GCA_030831265.1 Chloroflexota bacterium | reverse complement strand
GTGCTTATCAACTGGTCACCGAATCGTTTCGCGCCGGGCGACCCGCTCTTGTCGTCATACCTGACGCCACTCACCTGGCAGATGATCTTGAGACATTTGTCGGCCGTTTGCTGGAGATAACCGAACTCGGTGGTGAGGTTCGGTGTACCGATGTAGAACGTCCCGACCCGTTGCAGAGCGGTGAAGACCTTCTGACTCTCAAAGGTCGTTCGGCGAATCGCCAGCGGCGCGTGCGCGAAGCCATCATGGCAAAGGCATCACGCGGGCAGGTGCTTGGCCGCACGCCTTACGGCTACATCACGGGTACTAATGGGCAACTTCGTCCACACCCGGAAGAAGCCGAAGTTGTTGTCAAGATATTTGAACTTTACGCTGGGCCGTGGTCTGCTCCGGGTGGCCCGCCGCTTGGTGGCATTGGCCTGCGTCTGATTGCCCAGCAACTGAACGAAGAAGGTTTCCGGACACGACAGGGGCATCCATGGACACAGGTTGCGGTTGCCGGAATACTCCGAAACCGGGTGTACCTGGGAACGTACTCGCGCTACGGTGTTCGCATCGTCGGCAGTCACAGCCCGCTTGTCGACAGGGAGCTGTTCAACCGGGCAGAAGCCGTCACAGACATGCGCAAGCCGGTGAGGAGACGACGCGAATCTGAGCCGTTCCTGCTTTCTGGAATGCTCCGCAGCAGCATCTCAGGTCGTGGACTTTTCGGGCTTACCCGGCGGCGGGCGTGGAAGCGCCAAGACGGCACGCCTATGGAAAAGACATATCGGTATTACGAATGTCCTCACCCCGAACCTTCACCGAACGGTGATGGCCTGGACATCAAACTTTCGTGGTCTGCTGAGAAACTGGAAGCAGAAGTTATCCAGCAAGTAGCAGCTTTGCCTGACACCTGTTTCGATGGTCTTACGCTGGTTGAAGATGAAAGCGCTCCCAGTCCGCAGGACCAGGTTCGGCTTGCGGAGAAAGAATTCAACCGCGCTGTGCGTGCAGTGGCGAACGGATATGGAAATATCCGGACCCTTCAGCAGCCACTGGAAGAACTGACAACGGCACGCAGGCTAGCGGAAGAGCCACTTGAAGCTAGTTACGATCACGTCACGCTGCGCAACATGGCAATGTCAGACGACATCACCACGGCTCGGCCCGCATTGATGGCGGTGTTGGAGCGAATAAACGTTGGGCCTGATTCGATAGAAGTGCTGCCGCGGCGTTCTCGCTGAATTCACCTCTCAATGTCCTTTTCGTAGTCACCGACCAGGTGTGACTGACTCACGTCACGTGCCAGCCTGTATGCTGGATTTGAGTGAGATGGATGGACGGTCGCTTCCGGCACTGCCGGGAGAGGAAAGTCCGGGCACCACCGGGCCACGACGCCTGCTAACGGCAGGGCAGGGTGACTTGACGGACAGTGCAACAGAAAACATACCGCCAGCGGGGCAACTCGCTGGTAAGGGCGAACCGGTGCGGTAAGAGCGCACCGCCCGGCTGGTAACAGTCCGGGGCACGGAAAACCCCGTCGGGTGCAAGGCCAAATAGGGGAGCAATGAGCGGCCCGGCTCGCTCCCGGGTTGGCTGCTAGAGTGCGCCGGTGACGGCGCACCCAGATGGATGATCGTCGGCTGGTAACCCAGCTACAGAACCCGGCTTACAGTCTGTCTCACTTGGCCTGAGGCCGCCGCGTTACCAAACACGGCGGCCTCTCCATTTTCATTGTTCGGATGACTGACTAAGCAGCTGATGTTCTCAACTCAGGTTCGGCATCGTCTTTAACGCTATCGAACTCATCGTGAGCCACTGTCTTCACCCGGGTTGCGGCGGTAGCCGTAGCAACTGTGAAGATGGCGACAGCCTTGTTCAGGCTTTCGGCCATGTCTGCAACGGTCTGCGCTGAAGCCACAACCTCTTTCACCTGCGCACTCATCTCTTCAGTGCTGGCAGATGTCTGTTCGGCGGCCGCACTGGTTTCTTCGGTAACGGCCGAAACCGTTTCCATAGATTCCTTGACCTGCCCGCTGGCCTCATTCATCTTCCCTGCGATCTCTGCGTTGTCTGTCGCAACCGAGTTGATTCCGACAATCGCATCTACCATGTCGTTGGATGAGGCAGACACCTCTTCTGCGAGTGCTGATATCTCCTCAACCTGCCTTGTGACCGATCCAACCGCCTTGATGATGTCATCAAGAGCTTTGCCTGCGTCACTGGCCAGTGAAGTGCCTTCTTCAACCTGCTTCGTACCAAGCTCAGTTGCCTGTACCGAAGTGGTAACACTCTGCTGAACGCTTTCGATCAGACCGGCGATTTCGCTTGTGGCCTGACTAACCCGCTCAGCCAGTTGGCGGACTTCATCTGCAACAACTGCGAACCCTCGCCCCTGCTCTCCAGCACGAGCGGCCTCAATAGCTGCGTTCAGTGCAAGCAAGTTGGTCTGGGCAGCGATGTCATCAATCACAGCTACGATCTTGCCGATCTCCTGTGATCTTTCACCCAGGTTTGAAACCTCTACGGTCACGTTCTTAACAGCGGTGCTGATGGCGTTCATCCCGTTGATGGTTTCCTGCACAACACGAACACCGTTCTCTGCAGCTTCCTGGGCTGCCTGTACTCCTTCACTGGCACCCTGGGCATTACCTGCAACCTGCTTGGAAGCTTCGGCAACCTGGCTTACCACTCCCTGGGCACGCTCTACTTCTGATGTTTGCCTGGTGGAGCCTTCAGTGATCTGAACCAGGTTGTGTATCAGTTCATCGACCATTGACGATGCTTTCTGAATACTCGTTGCCTGTTCCTGCGCTCCCGCAGCCACCTGCTGAGACGCGTCAGCGAGGCCCGATGTTGCATCACCTGCCTGCGCAGATGCATCGGCAAGCTGAGTGCTCGCCCCTGTCATGTCTGCCGCGGTATCTCGTACCTGGCCAATCAGGTTGCTCATGTTTCCGATCATCGTCACAAGCGCGTTGTTGATCGAGTCATGTTCCGACTTAGGTGAGACTGCTACCGTGAGGTCGCCATTACCGACCTGGACCAACGCCTTGGAGACTACAGTCAGGTACTGCTGTATTTCGCCGTATGCCCGCGACATGTCTCCGATCTCGTCCTGCGAGTCGATTTGTACACGGGCTGTGACATCACCCTGTGCGATGCTTTTGAGCGCGTCACTCACAGTGTTTATGCCACCGGCTATTTTTTTCGTCAGGAAGTACGCAACAGCGGCAGCAATGAGTGCCGCAACCACGGCCAACACGCTCGCAAACATGATTGATCGACGCTCTGCTGCTGCTGCGCTGGCTCCGGCGGCTTCTACGTTCGCCTCAGCGATGTGCGCCAGGTCTACCAGGTTAGCCAGCATCGATTTTTCGGCTGACTCAAGAGCATGGAGTTGATCGATTTCAACCGCAGTTACTTCACCAGCGGGCGAGTGAGTTATCTCAGTGACGAACGCTGTTCCCTGGTCTACGAATGCTGAATACTCGCTCTGGAAGGCCGTGATTTGCTCATTCCTTGCCGGACTGTTGCCGAACTCGGCTGGTAGATGAGAAATTCGCTCTTCTATTTCTGCCGTCTTGAGATCAATACCTTCCAGGCTGGCGGCTTCACGGGTGACCAGGAAGTCCACATAGAGTATTGTCTGCTCCAGTACGAGGGCCTCGATTTCTCGAACTGCTATATCGGCTGGAACGTCTTTGTGGACGATCTCATCAGTCGCTTTCGCCATGGAGTTCATGCCCCAGAACGAGACTCCAAAAACGGCGATAAGCATTGCGACGATCAGCGCGAAACCGCCGATCAATTGATAACGGATAGATAGATTCATGATTCCCCACTTCACAAAAGCCACGCAAGGAAGCGCGACTTAACCTCACCACATCACACAAAACATCCGGTTCAATCAGCCCCATTTTTGCTGAAGAAACCTTGTTCTACCGCTATTGAGTAATTCACAGTTGGCTTTGTAATCAAACAGTGAATGTGGCAGGTTCCATGTGGGTTTTACGCAGTTACCGAATGATTTCTGCACGCGAAACAGGGCCGTACATATTGCACGGCCCTGTTTTATTACCTGGCTATTAGTGGTTCTACGCGGCCTCTAGCTCTGCGACTTCTTCGGTTTCAGACGCTGCATTGACCGTATCGTTGCCCTTGCTTGCGTCGGTTGCCGTGTTGGAACCAGAAACTTTGAACACCGCAACCGCTTTTTCCAGAGAAGCGGCCATGTCCGACAGTGACTGCGCTGAGGCAACCACTTCTTCCACCTGTGCACTCATCTCTTCGGTGCTGGCAGAAGTCTCTTCAGCTGCTGCACTGGTCTGCTCCGTGATGGCCGAAACTGACTCCATCGATGACTTCACTTCGCCGCTGGCCTTGCTCATTCGGGAAGCGGTTTCAGAGTTTTCCTCAGCTACAGCGCTGATGTTGTCAATCGCCTGCACCATCTCGTTTGAGGATGCGGAAACTTCTTCAGCTATCGCTGCGATCTCCTCAACCTGGTTAGTCACCACCATCACAGCCTGGATGATCTCTTCGAGAGCTTCACCTGCGCTGCCAGCAAGAGTGGTGCCTTGCTCTACCTGCTGTGTACCACTTTCAGTTGCCTGAACGGATGTGGCGACACTCTGCTGTACGTTCTCGATCAGGCTGGCGATTTCGCTGGTTGCCTGGCTAACACGCTCAGCAAGCTGGCGTACTTCATCAGCAACAACTGCGAACCCGCGTCCCTGTTCTCCTGCACGAGCAGCCTCAATGGCTGCGTTAAGTGCAAGCAGGTTGGTCTGAGCGGCGATGTCATCGATGACTGAGACAATCTTGCCGATCTCCTGTGACCGTTCACCAAGAGTCGACACTTCGGTTGCGACGTTCTTTACGGCGTCGCTAATGGAGGTCATGCCCTCAATCGTCTGTCGAACGACGTCAACACCGTTCTGGGCTGCCTTGTGGGCAGACTGTGCACCACTGGTAGCGCCCTGGGCGTTTTCAGCGACACGCTGTGAAGCGCCAGCCACCTGGCTGACAACACCCTGCGCACGCTGGACTTCCGAATTCTGCTTTGCTGAACCGTCCGCCACCATGATGACGTTCTGAGCCAGCTCTTCAACCTGGGCGGAAGCGGTCTGGATGTTATTGGCCTGTTCCTGTGCGCCACCGGCAAGTTGCTGTGAAGCCTCGGCAAGTCCCTGTGTTGCGTCACCGGACTGCGCAGCAGCGTCAGCAAGCTGTGCGCTGGCTTCGTTAAGGTCCCTGGACATCGCCCGTAATCGGCTGACGAGTCCGGAAATCTCACCCATCATCGTGTTGTAGGAAGCG
>JAURLM010000275.1 GCA_030831265.1 Chloroflexota bacterium | reverse complement strand
GGGAGGTGCTGGAATAAAACCGCTGCTTTTATTTGCCGGGGACATCCGTCGATGACAACATCTGGTGAGATGGCTCAACCCGCTCATGACGAAGTAGCCCATTCCTCGTTGCTGCCGGGAGTCTCCAGGTACAGGGGGCCTGCGGCAGTTGCGACAGCGACGTTTCTGTTCTGGAGCTCGTTGTACCTCTATGTACCGATACTGCCGCTGCATGCAGAAGAGCTCGGCGCCAGCCTGCAAGTTGTCGGTGCGGTAATCGCCGCCTATGCAATTGGGCAGGTGCTGTTTCGTATTCCAATTGGAATAGCCTCAGACATCTATGGTCGCAAGCCATTCGCCGTGATGGCACTTGTCCTGTCTGCGCTGGGAGCGGCATGGCTCGGATTGGCAGGTGATCCGTGGTCGCTATTTGCTGCGCGTATGCTCACAGGATTTGCCGCCGCAGGGTGGGTTGCGATCAGCGTGCTGTTCGCTTCCTATTACCACGGGAAGTCAACGGCCACCGCGATGTCAATCATCATGGCGGTGAACACTGTCTCCTTGCTTGTATCGACGTTCCTGGGCGGCATATTTGCCGAAAGTCTGGGGAATGCGCGCGTGTTTTATGGAGCGGCGGGAATTGGTGTCACTGGCGCATTGCTGATGTTGGCAGCGCAGGAGAGACGACCTGCACGCACTCGGAAGTATTCACTTGCGACGTTTACGTCCCTGCTGCGCCGGCCCCTGCTCTTGCAAGTCTCGGCTGTAGCAATCACATTGCAATTCGTGACGTTCGGCGTGAATTTTGGCTTCTTGCCGGTTCTGGCCGAACGGCTTGGCGCGACAAAAGCTGAGGTCGGGTATATCACGACGGCAGGACTGACAGCCGCAGTGGTTGGAACAGTGATCACATCATGGATGATCCGGCGACTGGGAACACTCAGTGTCGTATTAGTTGCGTCAGCCGTATCGCTGGTAGGAGTGTTGTTGATGCCGGTTGTCAGTGATCTTGTGCCCCTGGGCGCGTTGCAGGCACTGAACGGGCTTGGTCGCGGACTGCTCAATACTGTGCTCATCAGCCTGGCGCTTCGGTCTGCGGAAACTGCGGACCGTGCTACTGCGATGGGGTCGTACCAGGCGCTTTATGCCATAGGAATGCTTGCAGGGCCGGCCATTTCCGGGGTGATCGCAGAGTACGGAGGTATCGACTCCGTTTTCTGGGTGTGTGGGGGAGTAACGGTGCTCGGCGCGCTGCTAGCGTTACCCGGACCGCTCAGGCGGGCGGTATAGCCGACACGCCGCTGGGGATTCTCAGGAAAACATCCCGAAGTACGAGTCAAAAAAGGCGTCGGCGTTTACCGATACGCCAATCTCCAGTGGTCCGTTGATGGATGGAGTCCACGCCGTCATCCCCTGGTCATCTCCATGTTCCAGGCGCACATCTGCGTATCCACGTTCATAGGTGCAAAGCGTTTCATTGAAAACTGCCACTGCAGCAAGCGGATCGTGGAAAGTGATCAGTGGCCGCCTGCTGAACCACTCCTCAGCCATATCCATGACCGGGGCTAGCAGGGGAGCGCGGAAGTACTCGTGGACCTCTTCCTGATGCATGCGAACCTTCGTGGTCACATCAAGGCCGTGCGCCCGCATCCGGCGAGTTGGTGTGTTCAGGACAATTTGAGCTGCGTGCGGGTCACAGTAGACGTTCCATTCGCCCGCACGGTTACCGATCTGCTCGTCTCCGAACCGGCCGCACATCAGGACCACTTGCTTCAGATGCCCTGCAGATTCTGGGTATCGCTCAAACAAGTTCGCCACATTAGTCATTGGGCCTACGGCCAGCAGAGTTATTTCACCGGAATTACGTTCGATGGTGTCCGCCATAAAGTCGGTGACTTCTACGTCCTCGAATCGTTCCTGGTGCGGCCAACGTTCAAGCGACGGTGCTTGCTGGGCTACTGGCTGACGTGCCTCAACGTGCAATGGATTAGCCGCACCGGGGATGATCGGTACGTCTTTGCCTGCTACCCGGCATAACGCGCTGGCAAGCTGGGCACGCTCTTCTGGTTGGCCGGAGACCGTCGTGATCCCGACTAGTTCACACGCCGGGTTCGCCAGTAGCCACGCGAGCGCGACAGCGTCGTCGATGTCGGAACCGATGTCCGTATCGAAGATGACTTTTTCGGTCTTGCGCCTCGCCAACGTAATCCTCCCGGTGCGTGATTTTCGAATGAAAAACCGAGAACTCCCCCTCGCTTTGTCACTATTTCGCGATCATGCTCTTGTCTATCTCCACACCAAGACCGGGGCCCTGCGGCACTTCCAACCAGCCGTCTTTCACCTGCGGAGCGTTGGACATCATTGCGAACTTGTGCCGGTAGTCTCCGATTGGCGGGTCGTGCAGAAGCTCAAGGTACGGCGCGTTTGGCCAAGATGCGACGAGGTGCAGGTGTGCGATCACACCGATGTTGCCGCCGCCATGATGCGGGACGATCTGCTTGCCCCATAGCTCGGCAAGCGTACCTACCTTGCGGAGTGACGTGATGCCGTCCATCACCATGCTTTCCGGTTGCAGCAGGTCGTAAACACCGTTAGTCACCATGTCCACGAACTCGTTCAGGCCGGGGTTGTTCTCACCACCAGCGATCCGCATCTCAACTTTCTGGCACATCTCCGCAATCTTGTCGAAGTGATAGCGGGGCAGAGGTTCTTCCAGCCAGTACGTCCCCATCTCATCCAGTTCGATCGCCGTTTCCATAGCCCGTCGGAAGTCCCAGACAACACCTGGCTGCCATGTTCCACTGGACTGTGCCTGGTTGGCGTCAACCATCACTTCCATCTGCCCACCAACTGCGTCCATCACCATCTCAACGGTTCGCAGGTCTTCTGACATAGTTTCGTGGTGAATGCGAAGCTTTATCGCTTTCCATCCCTCAGCAGCCCGCGCAGATGCGAACTCGGCACGCTCTTCCGGCGTGGAAAGCAAGATGGTGCTGGCGTAAGGCATTACGCGGTCTTTACCCCCGCCCCATAGTTTGTAAAGCGGCTGCTCACACGCCTTGCCAATCAGATCCCAGAGAGCGATGTCGATGCCTGCCGTGCCGTTGTACGGCATACCTCGCACGTAATAGCGCAGGGCGTGGGCATGCTGCTCCACATCGAACGGGTCTTTGCCCAGCAGGTAGTCCTTCACAGGCCCAATGAATTGCTGGGATACAGCCGGGCCGATTCCCACCAATCCCTGGTCGGTGTGAATTTCCACGAACGATCCGCCACCCACCTGCACGGGCATCGCTCGGTCGGGACTCCATGCCGGTACGATGCTGCCGACCTCTTGAACCACTCTCAGCGGAATGGATTTCACATCAGTGATCTTCAGGCGGGCTGGTTTTGCGATATCTGCCACTTTGTATCTCCCTGTTGTGAGTGTGTCGGCGGTATCAATATTTCCACAACGATTACACAGACGTGCGACGCGGTGATAGTGTAGCGGTCACATTTCCGCGAGAGTTGCCCCGTCTGTGTTTACTAAGCCCAATCGCGGCCAGAACAGGCGTCGGCAAGTTTATCTCTACCGTTCGAACGGAAGATGGGAGATCATGATGGCAGACTGGATGATGTTTGTTGGAACTTACACCCGTTCAGGTGGAAGCAAGGGCATCTACGTTTACAGGATGGACGGTCAATCCGGCAGCATGACGCAGGTTCATGTTGAAGAAGGCATTAGCAACCCTTCATTCCTCGCCATTCATCCGAACCAGAAATACCTCTACGCGGTGGCCGAAGTCTCGGAATCGTCAGGAGTACCTGGCGGCGCAATCGTGTCGTACGCGATCGACGTAAGCTCGGGAAAGCTCACGCGACTGAACCAGCAATCGACTGGTGGCCCCGGCCCATGCCACGTTGCCATCGACGCGACAGGCAAGTTCGCCATTGTCGCCAACTACTCTGGCGGTAGCATCTGCGTTCTTCCCATCAATGAAGATGGCTCGCTCGATTCCAGTTCCCAGTTCATCCAGCACCGCGGTGGTACGAAGGTTAACCCGCAAAGACAGGAGAAGGCACACGCCCATTCTGTGACGATTTCGCCAGACAACCGGTTTGCCGTCGTCGCTGACCTCGGTATGGACCAGGTGCGTGTCTATGAATTGGACCTCAACGCTGGAAAACTGAACTACGTTGAAAGTTCATCATTCACGGCAGCTCCCGGGGCGGGCCCCCGACACTTCGAGTTTCACCCGAATGGGCGTTATGCCTACGGAATCAATGAGTTGGGTTGCACGGTTACTGCATACAAATATGCTGCTGCGACCGGCAAGCTGACTGAGATCAATACGCGATCGACGTTGCCGAAGAACTGGGATGGCAGCAACACCACGGCAGATGTACACGTCACCTCTGATGGTCGGTTTGTGTACGGCTCCAACCGCGGTCACAACACGCTGGCGATATTCCGAATCCGTGAAACAGACGGTGGGATTGAAACGGCGGGTGAACAGTCCACAGGTGGGAAGACACCTCGCAACTTTGCTATCCACCCGGAAGGCAAGTACCTGTACGCAGCTAACCAGGACAGCGACAGCATTATCCAGTTCGAATTGAACTCAGCGACCGGTGACCTTGTTCCTGTGGGACGCGAGATTCGGTGTCCAATGCCCGTGTGCCTCAAGTTCATGCCACTGGGATAGGACTGAGCGGTGAACGTGATTCAGGCGACGCGCTGGCTGGTGCCTGCTTCGTTGATTGCTTTGCGCAGGTGCTTTGCCAGTGTGACCGGATTCCGTATTGAGGATTCTGGTGCCACAACTGCTCTGAAGTCATGCGCGCCTAGCTTGCGCTCGGTCTCCGCTTCAAGTTCATCACCGGAAAGAAGCACAATGCCGCAGGTCGGGTAGGTGCGGAGGATGGCGTGTGCCGCTTCGTCAGCGTGACCCCGCTCACCGGGCTGTTCATGAATGACAGACACCAGCGGTGTCTGGCCTAGCATTGTGCTGCGCTTCAGACTGCGCTCCAGGTCATCCATTTTGAATGCACCGACGATGTGAAAGCCGCCTGCAATGTCGAGTGCCCTTTTGACAGCGAGGAAAAATGCCTTGTTGCCAATGATGAACGACGGAGCCTGTCTTATCAGTTCCGGCGCACCGCCAGCGGCCTTGATGTTGTTCCCTACGAGTCTCGTAAGTGGCTTCATCCGGCCATGTGAACCGGGGTCGCTGTCGGCGAAATTCGGTGTCATGTGACCTTCCTGTTAGATATCAGGCTGCCTGTTCTTCCGCGTCGGAAGCCTGTCTTTTTCCGATAGCGTCAGCCCACGCAAGGCATACTGCAGCCAGGTGAGTCAGCTCTTCGCGGAGGTGTTCTTGAGAGTTGCCACTGGCAAACGCTTTGCTGACCTCCGTGTACTCCTTGCTGGCAATGGAGTTGTATTTCTTGTCGGATACCTTCGGGTTGCCGACAGCAGAGTCTTTCAGTGCTTTAGAAACGCAGATATCAACCGTCATTCGGCTATCTGCGTCTCCGGCAATAGTTGAAACCGTTGTCTCTGGTTGCTCAGGAGTCGGCTGAACAGAAACTGGTTTTTCCTGCCTGTCGGTTTCTGTCGAAATGACACGATTGGTGACCTCTGTCCGGGTTAACTCAGGCTCGGCTGGTGACTCAAGTTGTTCCGCTTCGGCCTGAATGGCATCCTGTGAAGATGCGTGTACCTCTTCAGGTGTTACATCCGGCGGGGGCGAGAACGTCCAGTCCACCAGGACTCCGTTTTCATCAACATCGCCTTCTGGTTCGGATTCGCTCTGCTGCATAGCCGGAACAGGCTCGATGACCCGCTCTTCTGGCTCTGCAATGTCTTCGACAATCGCTTCTGGTTCCTTCTTAACCATTGAGGCAACTGGTTCGTCTTCAACAGTGGCTTTGATGCCGGGTGCTGCCGGTTCAATTACCGGTTCTGGAACTGTTTCGATCTGGTCTTCTGCGAGACCTTTGACCGTCACTTCATCATCGAGTTTGAAAGAAGGCGTTGCGGCGGGTTCCGCTTTGACTTTGGCGACAGGAGCCGGTCGTGCCGATCGCTCAATGAACTGGAATCTGCTGGGTGCAGCCACCTTGCTCACGCGTTTTGCAGGAGCTGGAACTTCCTCGGTTGCCTCATTCTCTGTCGCAACGGATTCACCAGTTGCCTGTCGGGGCTGAATCTCAATGACAGCATTTGTAACAGTCTGTCGTGCAGGCATTTCCGACGCAGCAGAGCCTCGCTTGAACATCTTGCCGAATATACCGCCGCCATTCTTGCTCCGTGCAGGCTTTGTATTAATGAAAGCGATGACCGCAGGGTGTGATTCGCCAGCTTCAACTTTTTCTTTGTAGATCTCTGCCTGTGCCTGTTTCTTGAATTCGGCCACAAGGTTTTCGACGGGTGAGGAGGCGGTCGATTCAACCGACCAGACGCCCCACTTGGACGAAAGAGAGTTTCTTTTTATGGAGTAATTAGCGGGCATGACTCGGTCCCTGATGATCGATTTTCCACCTTTTATCCAGTTTGGCGGGTCGGATGCCAAGTTCAGTTGGAGGAAAGCGTGAGTTAGGTTTGCGCCAGCGGTCCAACCCTTTGACACACCCACGGCACACTGCCCGCGCCCCAATTTCTAACGACCCTCGCATAGCGTTGGGTCATTGCAGGTATGGCACACAGGCGTGCCGCCTAGTTGTGCTGAGATTGTGCTGAAGTGACGAATTCGGCTCCGGAAGCCGCACATTCGCTCGATATGAACTGAGCTGAGGAGCAAGATCGAACATGCTTGACCAGAGAAAAGTGAACGCAGGTGACATTGGCGCCGCCAAGATCAAGGTCGTCGGTGTCGGTGGTGGTGGTTCAAATGCGGTAGCCCGCATGTACCGCGACCGTATCCCCGAAGTCGACTACTTCATCGTAAACACAGATGTGCAGGCACTTTCGCGGAGCGAGATGCCAGTAGCCGTCCGTGTAGGTGACCAGACGGCACGCGGGCTTGGCGTCGGTGGTGACCCTGAGCGCGGTCGCCAGTGCATGGAAGAAGATCGCGACAAGATCCGTGAGCTGCTTGACGGAGCAGACCTTGTCTTCGTCGCCGCCGGGATGGGCGGTGGTTCTGGAACAGGTGGAGCACCGGTCGTTGCAGAGGTTGCACGGGAACTTGGCGCACTGACAGTCGGTGTCGTTACCAAGCCATTCAAATTTGAAGGCAACCGCCGTATGAAGCAGGCTGACGAAGGCATCGCCAGGCTGACCGAAGTGGCCGACACGCTGATTGTCGTTCCTAATGAGCGCCTGCGAACAGCCAGCTCCGGCCCCATGACCATGGACGTTGCATTCCGCATGGCAGACGACGTTCTGCGACAGGGTGTGCAGTCCATCGCCGAACTGATCCTGGTCCCCGGTGAGATCAACCTCGACTTTGCTGACGTTCGGTCAGTGATGCGGGGTGCAGGTCCGGCGTGGATGGCGATTGGGCACGGCGAAGGCGAAGACAGGGCAACCCAGGCAGCCGAAGCTGCTCTCAGCAGCCCAATGCTTGAGGTGTCCATTGAAGGCGCAACCGGCGTCATCTTCAACATCTCCGGTGGCCGTGACCTGACGTTGGACGAGGTGAACATTGCATCGGAGATTATCTCCAGCAAGGTTGATCCGGACGCCAACATCATTTTTGGTATGGTCACGGACCCACAGGTTCAGAACGAGGTCACGATCACGGTCATCGCAACCGGCTTCCCGGTTGAACAGACCAACCGAATCCTCAAGTTGAACGGACCATCTGCAGTCGGTGCGGTCTCGAAGTCGGTGGAACTCCAACCAGCAAAGGCTGAAGAGCCAGAAGTTGAGGAGAAGGCCGAAGAGGCCATAGCACAGCCGGTTATCGAGGTTGCCGCAACAGCAGAGGCCCCGGCTGAGGCTGTTGAGGAAGAATCCGTGCCGCTGGACATGGACGATGCAGTTGACGAAGACGTTGACCTGCCTCCGTTCCTGCAGCGCCACCGTGAATCTGCATAGCAGTCACGCACTTAGCTGAATAGGAAAGCCCTGCGAACTTGTGTCGCAGGGCTTTTCATTTGTGCAAATTCGGGTTGGCAACGGCCCGCCGGAAACCTATCATCAAACGGTGCGTTTCGAATGACTGCGTTCAACAGGTTGTTCACGCCCAAAGATGGTGCCGCGGGGAAGTGGCGAAATGGCAGACGCGCATGCCTTAGGAGCATGTGCCTTAACGGCGTGAGGGTTCGAATCCCTCCTTCCCCACCAGGAAACTTCAGGTCAATGACCCTGGTTGCAGTGCCGCTCGATGAGACACTGCAACCGAACCAGTATTAACCCTGGTTCTTCTTCCAGACCTCAAATTCCGCTCGGCCTTCCTCGCTCAACGGGTAGTACTTGCGCAGGTCTCCACCTTCTGCGAGTTTTATGCGCGTGAACACTTCCCAGTCCGAGTGTTCGCCACCTTTTGCGGCCAGCTGCTCAGCCAGGCTGATTGGGACAACAACCGCACCGTCATCATCAGCGATGATTATGTCTCCGGGCATCACGAGCGTCCCTGAACAGTCGATCGGAACGTTGTATGCGTACGGGAACTGGACAGTCTGCGTGTGACCGTACGGTGTGACGCCCTTAAGCCATAGGCCAAGGCCCAGCGTTTTTGCTTCTCCAAAGTCACGGATGGCGCCGTCTATCACTACTCCGAGCCCGCCTCGGCCCTTGAAGTAAGTGAGCATCATTTCACCGAACACACCGCTGCTGAGTTCGCCTCGACCGTCTACGACAACAATGTCCCCGGCCTGGGCGTGGTAGAGAGCGTGTCGGTGAACCTGGAGTTCCGGTTCACGGTATTCACCTTCAGGGAACTGGTCTTCTCTCTTGGGCATGTACTGGAGGGTGATCGCCGGGCCAACGGCAGTCTGGCCGGGAACGAACGACTTCACACCATCAATGGCAGAACGGTTGATTCCCAGTCGGCGCAGTTCGCTGGACGCCGTGGCGCTGCCAATGCCCTTGAGTTGTTCTATCAGTGCTTTCGGGGGCCTGTTGATTTCGATTTTTGGTATCGGCGCTTTGATGATCATTGTTGTCCTGTCTGATCTGGAGACCTTCTGGCTTCATCTGACGGGACAGAGAATACGGCTACTTAGTCCGGATTACAAAGCCGTGAGGTGGAATCCGTGGGCTATAAGAAATGTTTCCGATCACCTTGAGGCACAGGGATGCAGTTTCAGGCTGTTCCGCTTCGAAAAACATTCTGTATCCCTGAATTGGCTCTGATCGTTAGTAGAGGGTATTTACCGTATCCACCACGGCATCTCGACGCACGGTTTCCCCTGCGCTGGAGAGTCCTGAATAGACCGTCTCGGCACTTCCTCCGGTGTAATCCCACTCTGCGCCTGACTGCCGTTCGATCAGTACGAGTCGTTTTGCCTCCACAGCGGCCTCTATGTTTCGCAGATTCCCAGGACCAACCGCCATCTCGCAGACGATCACAACATCAGCTTCACGCACCAGTTTCCTGTGCGCTGCGTCCTGTTCCAGCGTGATGACTGAGAACGGTGCGGATGCCACATGCTGGATTCCCAACCGGGTGGCGGTTTCATGGTCAGCATCACCCTCGCCAAGCACACAGGAAGTCACCGTATGTCCAGCGAGTTGAAGTCGGTGCATCAGGTCTCGGCCTGAACCTGCTCCCCCTATGATGTGGACTCGTTTGGGTAGGCGGTCAGAAGTCGTTTCGTCGGTACTACCAATTCCAAGCAGCGACACGGATGGCCTTCCCGTCAGGGCGTCAGGCTCGATCGCAGCATCGACGGAGAAGGCTGACCTCAAATTTGGCTGAGTAACGACATCCCACGGTGCACCTTCTGCAACTACTCGTCCCTTGTCCAGCAGGTAGATCACATCGCAATGCCGTGCCGCCAGCGACAGGTCATGCAATACAACCGCAACGGCCACACCTGTGTCCGCCTGTTGCCTGGCCATCATCATGGTCAGTAGCTGGTGTTGCAGGTCGAGGCTTGCTGTTGGTTCATCCAGTAACAGAACATCTGCCTGTTGGGCGAGAACGCGAGCCAGCGATACGCGCTGTCTTTCACCACCAGACAGTTCGTGCATGCGTCGGGAAGCAAAATCGGAAGTCCCGGTTTGCTGCATTGCGTCCTCCGCGATCTGGATGTCTGATCGGCTCTCCATCTGGAACATGCCCATGTGCGGGTACCTGCCCATGAGGACAAGCTCCAGTGCGGTAAAGGCGTGGTCTGACGAGGCCTGAGGCATATATGCGATCCGGCGCGCACGGATCTTTGGAGTGATCTGCCCGATTGGGACACCGTCGAGCGAAACTGACCCCGCGTCCAGCGAAGCCAGTCCCGCAAGTGCGCGCAGCAGGGTTGACTTGCCACTGCCGTTGGGACCGACGATGCCCGTGACGACCCGCGGCTGCACGCGCACAGTTGTTCCCGAAAGGATGCAGGTGTCGCCGTAGCGCAGTACAGCATCACGGGCTTCAAGCGAAGCTCCGCGTGGGGAGTTTACTGTGGCAGTGGTTGCCGAGGTCGTCCGGGCAGTCATCAGGTTGTGTCTCTACGGGTGGGTGAACGCTGGGAATACCGTGTCGCCTAAGATCTCCGGATAGAAAATCTTTGCTGACTCCTCGATTCCGCGCACGTTCCAGTGTGAAAGCGTCGTGTAGAACGTTGGATTGCCGTAAACGATCATGCGGTTCTTGATGGCAGGAACATCTGCCAGAACAGGGTCGTTGTACAACTCGTCTGCGAACTCAAGCGCTGACTGCTCAGGCTGTGTGAGGATGATGATGTCCGGGTTCATCGCGGCGATACCCTCAATGCCCACAACCTGATGTGAGACGACGCCTTCTTCGGCTGCTGCATTGATAGCTCCCGCAGCGACGATGATCCCACCCTCGGTGGAACCTTCACCTGCAACGTAGATGTCTGACCAGCGAGACATCGCTACAACCCTTGGGCGGGTTGGGTCAGCAGCGTCAACGCTGTCAGAGATGAACTTCACACGGCGTGTGACTTCGTCAGCAAGTTCGATAGCCCGGTCCTCTGCTCCCATCATGTATCCCAGCAACAGGATATTTGGCACGTTGCCGAGTGCCGAATCCTCCAGGTCTGCTCGCACCACGTTCACACCAACCGCGGTTAACTGTTCGATCAGGTCGGCCGAGGTGAACGCAGAGGCGATAACGATCTCCGGGTCAAGCCCGATGACTTCTTCCGGATCGCTGCCTGCATCAGGTGATCCGACGAATTCTGCGTACGATGCGGATGTGCCGGGGTCTTTGAAGAAACTGGCCGTGGCGACCAGCACTTTGCCGCCCCTGAGAGCGGCGATGATCTCTGCGTGGCCCAGTGACAGGCTGTAGACCCGTTCCGGGCGCGCAGCAATTTCGATCACACCTGTCGATGTCTCAACTTTTCGCGGCCAACCGAAGTTAGTCGGGTCTACGATGCCGGGCACGGTGGCGAAGATTGCGTTTCGAGGATCGGCTTCAGGTGTCGAGGTCGCCGCGGCGGTTGCAGTTGGTTCAACCGTGGCAGTAGGTGAAACGGTTTCGGTTGATACAGGCACCGGTGATGGTGCAAGAGTCGGTTCGGCTGTCGCTGCTACAAGGTCAGTCGGCGTTGAGGTTGGTTGTGTTACCTGTGCCGCAGGTGACGCGTCGCTACCGCATGCTACGGCGACAGACAACATCAACGCAGCTAACAGGAGCGTCACTGTCGATCTCAGATTCAAGGTGGTTAATACACGTTCTAGCATCAATAAAAGACTCCTGGTCACGAGTTAGAGAGCGTCTACTCGGGACCTATTTTTGATCAGTAAGAACAGGAAGAACGGTGCGCCGAACAGGGCTGTGATAATCCCTACTCGAATTTCCACCGGGTGAGCGATGTTGCGGGCTAGAGTGTCTGCAATTAGCAGGAACAGGCCGCCGCCCAGTGCGCTGAGCGGCAGCAGGGCACGGTGATCAGGCCCTGCGATCATGCGTATCGAATGCGGGACGACGAGTCCAACGAAGGCGATGGTTCCGCTGAAGGCAACCGCGGTTCCCGTCAGCAGGGCAGCAGCTGTGATAAGCGCACTGCGCACCAGTCCTGTACGAACTCCGAGGGATTTCGCTTCGTCATCACCGACCAGCAGCAGGTTGAGGTCACGCCCGAATGCCAGGATGACAATGAAGCCTGCTGCTACTATCGGCAAGACGATGCGAACGGTGTCCCATCGCGCTGCTTCCAGTCCACCCGCCAGCCAGAAAACCATCTGTCGCTGAGCTTCGAGTTGCGAAGTCAGGATGATGATTGCTGACGTAATGGCACCAAGGAGCGAACTCACTGCTACGCCGGTTAAGAGCAGGGATGCCATGGACATCCTTCCTCTACCGGCCATTGCCACGACGAATACCAGGACCATCGCCCCGGCAGCCCCGGTGAATGCGAACAGTGGCAGGTAAAGCGTGGAGATGGCGGCGAGTCCGGTGGCGATGGCGATTACAGCGCCAAGTGCGCCACCTGCGGATACGCCGATGATCCCAGGGTCTGCAAGCGGATTGCGGAACAGTCCCTGCATCGTGGCTCCTGCAACCCCGAGCCCTGCTCCTGCACCGAGTGCAAGTAGCAGGCGAGGGATGCGGATGTTATCGATCACAGCTTGTTGCGTAGCGGTGGCAGAGGGTTCTCCAATGCCAAGATGCGCTAACAGCACAGAGAGTGTGCCTGTGAACGACATTGATACAGGTCCCGTTGAAAGGGCGATTAGCCCCACGATAAACAGCAAGATGCCTATCACAAGAGCGCCTATTACAGTGCGCCGGATGATTGGCGATACGGCGAAGATGCCGTTCTGTTTCCGTACCGTAATTCGCAGCACGCGAAAACCCCTGACGCTTTCGCCAGGGGATATGTCTCAGGCTATGGACCGGACTGAGTGTTATTCAGCCAGGCAAACCACGGCAAATAGATGCTCCCTCGGCGGGAAGCAGTCACTCAGCCTCTCGGGCAGGTCTCCTGGCTTACGACTCAAACGCTGACCCACGCCTTCCCGCCCCGACACAATCGGAACAGTGGCATCTGCAGGTCGGCTCGCCGTTAACAGTGGCGCTACCGCAGCGGAATCTCACCGCTTTCCCTTTTCACCGTCCGCTTTTCTGTTGGAGCGGCCGGCACCCGGGAGGCGCAGTCTTTTCGACAGCGAACCGATGATAGTTGCCATTCATAGATGCCGTCAACGATTCACATGCGTGGAGATTTACCGGACAAATTCTCAATAACACTATTACGACAACTGGAAGAGGTTGTGTTAATCCGGCAGGTTCGTGACAATCGGCGACGTTAGATGTGATCAGTCAGTTGCCGAAGCCAAACCTGAATACATGTCTGACCCGAAATCACGGGACTGATTGTTTGGAGCCAGAATGAAAAAAATTCTCTTGACCAGTGTCAGTGGGCCACTTGGAACCGGGATCATTAATGGGATCCGCGCAATGGACGAGTCGTGGCACATTATCGGCTTGGACTCCAATCCAGTTCACTTCCTGATGTCAGATGTCGATGAACGGCATCTTGTGCCTCGGATTGACCACGAACGCTTTTATGACGTAGTCCGGCAAATCATCGCAGAAACACAGCCCGATTTCTTCTGGCCGATTCACGATAACCAGATGCCCACGTTTGCCGGGATGACCGATCTTGACGTGCCGACATTCC
>JAURLM010000274.1 GCA_030831265.1 Chloroflexota bacterium | reverse complement strand
GGGTGACATGCCGTGGTCCGTACGTTTCATCGGTAACAACAATGGTGACAACCTGATGGAAGACGGCGAAAAGGCTGAGATCACAATCTGGCTACTTGACCGGGACTATTCAGTGGCCGAAAGTGCAGCAAGCGCTGTCCAGGTAATGGACACGTCAACGGCTAACGGTGGTGGTATCGGTGGCCTTACAGCAACCGACACACTGGTTGGCAAGAGCACCAGGTTCGTGGTTGAACTGACGCCTCAGATCGGTGCTGCGCTGACAATCCAGAGGAACATACCGCCGGGCCTTCGCCCAGTGATGAACCTTAACTAAGGTCTGCGGCTGGCAACTAGCCCGTAGCATCGAGCAGATGTACAGCGCCTTGATATAGGGGCGCCAACGGGCCGGCCGCAAGGGACGCCGTGTAAGGCATCCCCCTCGGCAAAGGCGTCTGGCGGTCCGGTCCCGCTGCAAACAAAGACCCGCCCTTCCTGGAGTAATCCGGGGAGGGCGGGTTCTTTTAATTCCGGCTAGAAGAATATCAGCCGGATAGCGTTAAGGATGATGGCACCAACTATTCCAGCGGCAAGATCATCCAGCATCACGCCAAACCCACCGTGGATCTTCTCCAATTGCCTGATACCGAAAGGCTTGGCTATATCCAGCACTCGGAACAAAAGGAAACCGGCAAGCAGCCATGCCCATGTAGTTGGGAGGAATGCCACGGTGGCCCATACGCCGACCCATTCGTCGATCACGACTCGTTTTGGGTCAGGGTCAGCAGGAGTTCCGACTCGTTCAGCCGACCAAAGCCCAATCACAAACACGGCGGCTATCATCACGAAGAACCCGACGGAGTTTCCGGTGCCGTTGATTGGTAACGCCCAGTAGAGCAGCAGGGCGGCAGCACTTCCAGCTGTCGCAGGGGCGATGGGCCAGAGTCCTGAACCGAAGCCTGTGGCAATGATCTCAGCGGGGATTCGCTTCAAGTTGTGGATGCTCCGTCGATGCCTGTGGTGTCTGCGTAGTACGGACGCGGTGAACTGCTATGCAGTTTAGCTGCGATATCGCAGGTTCTGTATTTTCCATAAAAAAATGAGCCCGCCGGAATTAACTCCGGCGGGCCTCGCAGAGGTGACGGGAGCTACTCAGTCACCAACGGCCACATTCTGGGCATCCAGCAGGTCGATACCTGACCTGACCTGTCCCAGGGTGTCGGCAATCTTCTCTTCCAGCATGAACAGCACCTCACGGGCGTAATTGTCCGCGCCCCGGCGGCGTTCACCGGCATCCTTTTCGGCGCCAGCAAGTACCTGGTTGAGTTTGCCTTGTGCATCCGAGATGATCTTCTGCGCGCGCTCTTCAGCCGCTGCCTCAATCTCGCGAGCCTTTTCTTCTGCTGCCTGGACAATGGCGTTGCCGCTCAGCATGTCCTCAGCTTCAACGCGGGCGGTTTCGATCTGGGACTGGCTCTGTTCTTCAGCCAGTGACCTGATTGTGGTCGCCTCTTCGTCTGCGTATGCGCGAATTCGGCGCGCTTCCATCTCAGCCTGCTTGAGGATTGCCTCTTTTTGCCTGAGCACGGTCTGTGCGTCGTTTACCTGTGAAGGGAGTTCGCGCTTGAGTTCCTCAAGCACCTCGTTCACCTTTTCCAGATTCACCAGCGTGCGTGCCGTTCCCGGCACCCTGCCGCTGCTCAGCATTCCCTCGAGCTTGGCTATGTGATCCATCGATGCCATGTTTGCCTCCATCGGCAGTCCTGCGCGCTTATCTATCGCGAAGCGGCGCCCTTTAGCCTATCCAGCAGCGGTGCGAGAACGTTTTCCGGGACCAACCTGGAGACGTCCGCGCCGAGCGCCGCAATTTCCTTAACCCTTGACGAACTTACGTACTGGAATTCCAGCGAACTGAGAAGGCATACCGTTTCAATGTTTCCGATGTCACGGTTCAGGAGTGCCATCTCCCGTTCGTATTCAAAATCACTACCGATGCGTAGTCCCCTGACAATCACACCGGCTCCCTGCTCCTTTGCGAACACCACCGTCAGGCCGTCATACCCCGTGACACGCACGTTTGGAACGTGGGCCAGTGCATCACTGAACATCTGCACGCGCTCTCCAGCAGAGAACATCAAGTGCTTGGATGTCTGACGAACCACGGCGACGATCACTTCTTCAAACATGTGTGAGGTGCGCTCAACCATGTCCACATGACCCATCGTGGGCGGGTCAAATGTGCCGGGATATATCGCCTTCACCAACTCAGTTCACGTTTCCTTGTTCTGCGTCAGAACCTGTTTCCGGCATCAACCGATACACAGAAACCGCCGCGTCCCCGTATCGCCTTCGCGTCACCAATTTCATGCCTGCCAGCACATCCGGAAGCTGCGTTTTCTGGAAGTGCTCCAGTATCACAGTGCCGCCTACCGGAATAAGCCTGTTCTCTATTAATCGTGCCGCCAACGCCTCAAATGGATCATCGGCGTACGGAGGATCGGCGAAGACAACGTCGAACGGACCTTCCAGCACTGGCACAGACCGCAAAACATCACCACGGATGACTTTTGCATGGTCTTCAGCATCCAGTTTCGCTACCGCCAGCTTCAGGTCCTGGCATCTTCCGTAGTCCCGCTCAACCATTACCAGTCGAACGGCACCCCTGCGAAGTGCCTCCAGCCCAAAACCACCGGTGCCTGCATACAGGTCCAACACGCTGAGTCCTCGAACGCCTTCCGGTCCGAACATCGAAAACAGTGCAGAGAGAACGCGTGAAGTAGTCGGTCTTACTTCTCCGCCCCTGCCATTGCTCTGCTGGCGATGCCGCCGGGTCAAACGATCGGCTCCTCAACGGTCAAGACCACTCCGAGTCGCTTGTGCAACCCGAAACCGGATGACCTGTACGCTTCATTATTCATATTGCTGGATATTGCTAACAATTCACTGTCGGTGCGTGTTTGACGATGTTTTCATTGCACCACTCCCCGCGGATGCAAGGGAATGACTCAAATAGCTGTGTTTCAGACTCGTTGCAAATCCGGCTGACCCTTACGTGACAGCCCGACTACAATGGCAAGTCTTGTCCTATCCATGTAGATACTTGCAGGCGTGTCCGGGGATTTCCGCATACGGCCCGCATGCAAGTTGTGTTGTTGATAGTCAGTGAACAGATGGAATCTTCGGACCCGGATAACCAGATACAGGAATCTCAGGCAGGGAATGAGCGCGACCGCCTCGTCGGCGAACAGCGCCTCATGCATGACCGGCTGACCAAGATAGCCGCTTTACGTGAACTGGGAATAGACCCTTACCCGCGCAGTTACCGCAGAACGCACACGACTGCCGAGGCCGTGAAGTTGTTGGAGGCTGCCGAAGCTTCGCATGATGATCCCGAAGAGCATGCAAGGACGGAGCCTGTCTCTGTCGCAGGCCGTATTATGGCGCGCCGTGGCATGGGTAAGGCTTCGTTTATTGATCTCAAGGACGGCTCTGGCCGCATCCAGCTCTTTGCGCGAGAAAACATCCTTGGCGACAAGTTCGAGCTTCTCGACCTGCTGGATCTTGGTGACATAGTCGGGGCTTCTGGCGCAGTGGTACGAACCCGACGAGGGGAGCCCAGCGTTGAGATAACTGATCTTGTCGTGCTGACAAAAGCGATTCGCCCCTTGCCTGACAAGTGGGCAGGCCTGCAGGACATTGAAGCCCGCACCCGGCAGCGCTACCTTGACTTGATATCCAACGACCGCGCTATGCGGAATGCCTTACTGCGGCCAGCGATAGTGGCTTCAATCAGGAAGTTCATGCAGGGACGAGGTTTTGTAGAAGTTGAGACGCCGGTGCTGGTTCCGGTCGCAGCGGGTGCGTCTGCGCGGCCATTCACGACGCATCACAATACGTTGAACCGCGGTCTCTACCTGCGGATCGCTACTGAACTCCCACTTAAAAAACTGATGGTCGGTGGTATCGAAAAAGTATTTGAGATTGGCCGCCTGTTCAGGAATGAAGGTGTTGACCAGGATCACAATCCTGAGTTCACAACAATGGAAAGCTACGAGGCATACGCCGATTACGAAGACGTGATGGCGATGGTCGAGCAGCTTGTTTCGACTGTTGCGCTTGAGACGACAGGTTCGATGTTGCTCAAGGCCCCCGAAGAAGGTGGTCCTGACATAGACCTGACCCCGCCGTGGCCTCGACTTGATCTGCGACAGGAGATCATCAAGCGGACTGGCATCGACTTTGTTGAGTGTGATGACGTCGAATCACTTTCAGGGGCGATGCGTGAGCGCGGGATTCACGTTGAGCCGGGTCTTTCGTGGGCTCGCTTGCTGGATAAGGTGATCTCATCGTCGGTTGAACCGCACCTCATCCAACCTTCGTTCCTGGTTGACTACCCGGTTGCCATGTCACCGCTTGCCAAGCGCAAGCCCGGAGTTGACGGAATTGTTGAGCGGTTCGAAGCATTTGTCCTGGGTCATGAGATGGCCAACGCCTTCACTGAACTGAACGACCCTGTTGACCAGCGCGCTCGCTTTGAAGAGCAGGAGAGCATGCGCAAAGACTTCAAGGATGATGAGGCCGATCGCCTGGATGAAGATTTCCTTGTGGCCATTGAACACGGTATGCCGCCTGCGGGTGGACTTGGCATTGGTATCGACCGGCTTGCCATGCTGATATGCCGCGAAGAATCTATTCGTGAAGTGATCCTGTTCCCGCAGTTGCGAAATTAGGCTGAGGAATTAATTGGTTCGGTAGACCACCAATATGACCAGACAGTGAGAGACCATGCTTGACCTCAACGACATAGTCAGAGACACCGAACGTGTGCGCGCTGCGCTTTTGCGCAGGGGTGAACAGGATCCGCCAGTTGACCGCATCGTGGAACTCGATTCGCGTCGTAGAGAACTGATCGCGACGAGTGATGCTGACAGGGCCACCCGTAACTCGGTGAGCAAGCAGATTGGCGATGAAAAGCGTAAGCCTACTCCTGAAGAGATCGCCCGGATGCGGGAGACAAACGACCGCATCAAGGCAGCCGAGCAGGAGTTGGAGACGATCCAGCAGCAGATTCGCGAACTCATTTTGCCGTTGCCTAACCTGCCACTGGAAGATGTACCTGAGGGCCTTAACTCAGATTCGAACATCACTGTCGAAAGCCACGGCGAGGAGACCCACATAGCGGGGGCACAGGCTCACTGGGACCTTGCGACCGAACTGGGCATTCTCGACATGGAAGCCGGTGCGTCTATTTCCGGTGCTCGCTTTTATGTGCTCAAAGGCAAGGGCGCACGGTTGAGCAGGGCGCTGGCTTCATGGATGCTGGACACACATTCGAACGATTTCGGGTACACGGAGATTGAGCCGCCGCTGCTGGTGCGCGGTGAGACGATGACCGGTTCCGGCAATCTGCCAAAGTTCAAGGACAACCTGTATCGGGATGATGAATCTGACCTCTGGCTGGTGCCGACGGCAGAAGTTGCGCTGAACGGGCTGCATCAAGGACAGATTATTGAGCCTGACCGGTTGCCGTTGAAGTACGTGGCCCAAACGCCTTGTTTCCGCAAGGAGCACACGGCGGCGGGTCGTGACGTTCGCGGCATAAAGCGCGTCCACCAGTTCGAAAAAGTGGAGATGTTCAGGTACGTGGAGCCTGAAGAGTCTGAACGTCACCTTGAAGAGATGTTGACTGAGGCGAAGACGCTGTGCGAACGGCTTGGACTTGCCTACCGCGTGCTGAAACTATGCGCCGGAGACATCGGTTTCCAATCTGCCAAGACTTTCGACATTGAGGTCTGGGCGCCGGGTTCTGGTGAGTGGCTTGAAGTTTCTTCGATATCAACCTGTGTCGAATTCCAGGCCCGCCGAAATAACACGCGTTACCGTCCTGCGGCAGGTGAGCAGGTGCGTATGCCGCACACGCTGAACGGGTCTGGTCTGGCGATTCCGCGTATTTGGATTGCCGTTCTTGAGAACGGACAGCAGCCGGATGGTTCAGTGGTGATTCCGGAAGTGCTCCGGCCATACACCGGTTTCGATCGTATTGAGCCGCGAGCCTAGTTGTTCGGGTAAACCGCAGCGCGCAGGTACTGGTTCGGCCAGTAATTCAACTTGTCTCCAAGCGTCGCCGCAGCCTGCAACGGCCAGTACGGATTTCGCAGTAGTTCGCGTCCCAGGAGAATGGCGTCAGCCTGTTCATCTTCCAGAATCTTTTCAGCCTGTTCTGGCTCGGTGATCATTCCCACCGCACCCGTGGCAATTCCAACCTGCTCTCGGATGGCTGCTGCGAACGGCACCTGGTATCCGGTGAACGGTGTGAATTTTTGAGCCGGTGAATTGCCACCTGACGAAGTATCGATAAAGTCGACACCTGCTTCCTTTAGCCAGCCGCAGAACTGTATGGCGTCGTCAATGTCCCAACCACCTTCAACGTATTCGGTGGCTGAAATACGGACGAAGAGGGGCAGGTGGTCAGGCCAGATCGCACGTATCGACCGTGCAATTTCCAGCGGGAAGCGGGCGCGGTTCTCCGGTGAGCCGCCGTATTCATCCTCGCGGGTGTTTGAGATTGGGGACAGGAACTCGTGGATCAGATATCCGTGTGCGAAATGAAGTTCAACGACATCGAATCCACCTGTGAGCGCGCGTTCAGCCGCTTTCGTCCATGCAGTCACGAGTGACTTGATTTCACCGACGGTAAGCTGGCTTGGAACTGCAAGATCTTCACTGAATGGCAGCGTTGATGGACCGACAGGAGTCCATCCGCCTTCTCCGGGAGAAAGCAGTTTGCCGCCTTTCCACGGTCTGTTGGTGGATGCTTTGCGACCGGCGTGCGCAATCTGCATTGCTGGAATAGAACCCTGTGACCGTATGAAGTCGGTCATGGGTCGATATGCGTTGGCCTGATCGTCATTCCAGATGCCCAGGTCCCATGGGGTGATCCGTCCTTCGGGGCTTACCGCTGTTGCTTCTGCAATAACCAGCCCGGCACCGCCAGAGGCCCGCGTGCCGAGATGAACGGTGTGCCAGTCAGTTGGCATGCCATCTTCGGCGGAGTACTGGCACATGGGGGCTACAAACACCCGGTTGCGTACTTCCAGGTCACGCATCTTGATGGGAGTGAATAGCTTGCTGATGACGGTATCCTTTCGCTCTGGGCTTGGCTTCGCGACATGACCGTAGGGCCAGTTTCCTACCACCATGGGGTTCGCTGATGTTAACCCGGTAGCGCTACCCGCGCACGTCATTTGCCGAAACTGACGGAATATTCGAGAGAGCCTGCGACTTCAGGGGTTAGGACACTCACGGCAACGATTACCGTTTCGCCAGATTCGGGCTTGGCTACAGGCAATGTGCCGATGCCGTCAGGTCCTATCACGACGCGCTGCACCTCGGACGGGACATCCGGCTTGTCATGAATGACCTGTACAAGGTATTCGACAGGCCTGCGATTGCCTATCAAGGCAAACCCTTCGGATATCCAGTCACCAGCATCATCAGTCATATCCGACCAGCCTGTTTCAGGGAGAGAGAAATCATCGAAACATGCACCGCGGTCGTGGATTGCATCATCTGTGATGTACTGGAGACGGAACAGTATTTTCGAGCCTGCAAATGACGTGAGGTTGACAGTTTGCTGCACCCAGCCGCCACTCTGTCCGGTAATGCCCGGGCCGAACGCGGTTCCGTTCGGGTTGGTTGTTGATGTGTGGTTGGTCGGCAGTATCTGCCAGGTGACACCTTCATCGGTGGACACATTGACGTAAGCGTAGTCCCAGTCTTCCTCAATCGCATACCACGCCATGAACTCGAAATGCGCCGTGGTGACGGCTGTCAGATCAAGAGTGCGAGTGAGTGTGGTGTCGATCGAATCACCGGCGTTGCTCCACCAGCATGTCTGTCCGGAGTGCGGAGTTGCAGGGAATACGTTTCCAGTTGGGATGCCCTGGAAATTGATGGTGATGCTGGAATCCATCTCCTGCAATGTGTAGTAGTTGGTTCCAAAAGAGTGCACAGAATCACGCACTGTTTCTGGCACCGGGATGAAAGTTGTGCGCGGCCGGGAGTAGTCAGATATTGGATAGGAGTAAGGGCCGGAATCATCATCCACGTAGTTCGTGACAACCCAGTCAGCGAAAACATCTCGCGTGGTGATGCCAAATCCTCGCTGGGCTAGCACGGCATCGACCGAATCGATTCCATCCAGCTGGTTTTCGATGATCGCACGAAGTGTTTCAACACCTCCAAAATGCTGTGCAATGTATTCGAAGAACAGCGCCGCTCCACCATAGTTTGGTGATGCCTGGAATATCTCCGGCTCCCACTGCGTGAGAGAGGTGTTCGGCTGACGGAGAAATGCAGCGGGTGAATCGGGTGGGAACCCGGCCAATCGGGCAGCCACTTCAGATAATCCCTCGTTCACCCAGGAGTCTTCACCGGGATCCGCCGCCCAGTGAATGGCGTGCTGCAATTCGTGTGCAAGCGTCCCGAGGTAGGCCTGTCCACCGAGTGTTAGAGAGTCAGCAGAGATATAGATCACCTCTCGCTGGTTGCTATCCGGCTGGATACTGATGGGATATTCATCAACACTGCTGAAATAGCCACCGACGCCCGACCGAAGCTGGCCGTGGAATATCACAATGCGCGAGTCGCCGTCCACACCGGGGGTCCAGACCATTCCGAGGGTTTCGGTGACGGCGGGCCACACATCTGTTTCGAACTGATTTGCGGCCTGCTGCAACCGTCCGGGGTCTGGTGTGTAATTTTGCTCAAACACCCAGTAGGCGTGTTCGGTTACGAGCAAAACTGACGCCATCACATCAACGGTGCCTTCGTCTTTGCTCACTTTCCAGCCGACGCTGTCTCCAACTTTTAGCGTAGTTGGCGCGGGTGAGGCCAATCTAGGGACGGGACTGGACGAATGCAAAATCAGGCGACGAGCGAGTTCATACAGGTCTCGTTCTGGTGGAACCGGTAATGGTGCTGATTCCGCAACAGATGACGTAGGTGGAGTTGGTGTGCTGATGACGATAGCACTGGGTGTAGCGACCGGTGTGGTGGTAATAGCCGCGGTAGACGTTGGTGTCGGCAGCGGAGTAGTGGTGGGAGCAGGCGAACCCTTGCATGCGCTGACTACAAATAGCAGAAGCATCAACACGGGGATCGCCCTGATGGCGGGTTTAATAAAGAGCGTTGATTGTTGTGTCATCAGGCTGGGACTGGAGCCCGTTCGTCTCTACGCGTTAAACCTGTTCATGGCGTTATCGATGCCATCCGCAATTACAGACTCGACAGCATCGGCAGCGCGTGTTGATGCGCTGCGGACCAGATCACGCTCTTGTGGTGGCATTCTTCCAAGTACGTAATCTACCTGCTGACCTGATTCCATCGGCCTGCCGATTCCCAGCCGAATACGAGCGAACTCGTTGGTTCCCAGCGAGTCAATGACCGACTTCATCCCATTGTGACCACCCGCTCCACCCTGTTTGCGGATGCGGATCTTCCCCGGTGCGAGGTTCAAGTCGTCGTAGATCACGATCACCCTGTCAGCCGTAACGCTGTGCTTGCGCATCAGGTAGCGGAGCGCATCTCCGCTGCGGTTCACAAACGTCAGCGGCCGCGCAATGAGCACTCGTTGGCCTCCACAGTCAATCTCCACAGAATCCACGTTGGAACCGGCAGACTTGACCTCCGTCTTGTTGCGGGCGGCCAGGTCATCAATTACCCACCAGCCTACGTTATGACGGGTGTCGCGGTACTTTGGCCCCGGGTTTCCGAGGCCGATCACGATCCATTGCACTGAGCCCTGTGCTCCACCGGAGCCGCGCGGGAATAGCTTTTGTATGAGGCTGGCTGCGTCCATGCGTCT
>JAURLM010000273.1 GCA_030831265.1 Chloroflexota bacterium | reverse complement strand
CTGTCTTTCAGGTAGCGCGCCGCCTGGAAGTCGAGCATCTGTATCTGCGCTTCGAGAAGTGATGTCTGCACCCACTGGCCTTTACCAGACTGTTCTCGCTCCAGCAGCGCAAGCATTATGCCCTGTGCGGCGAACATCCCCGCGCACAGGTCAGCTATTGGAATGCCGACGCGCATTGGCCCTCGGCCGGGCTCGCCGGTGATGGACATGAGTCCGCCCATCCCCTGCGCTACCTGGTCGAAGCCGGGGCGCTCCGCATACGGGCCGTCCTGGCCGAAGCCGGAGATGCTTGCGAGTACGACGCGGGGGTTGATTTTTGCCAGCGATTCGTAGTCGATGCCGAGCCGAGACTTCACGCCGGGGCGAAAGTTTTCCACCACGACGTCTGCATTTGCAACCAGCTTCTTGAATACTTCTTTCGCTTCCGGCTCCTTGAGATTGAGAGTGATTGAGCGTTTGTTCCGATGCAGGTTCTGGAAGTCGAACCCATCGCGGTCACCGCCGAGTCCTTCTTTTCCGTCCGGTGGTGCTTCCACCTTGATGACATCGGCACCCCAGTCGGCAAGTTGGCGCACGCAGGTGGGTCCAGAACGCACACGAGTGAGGTCAAGGACTCGGAAGCGAGAGAGCGGCATTCCAGTTGTCTGCAACTTTTTCTCCAATGAGGTGTTGAAACTGCACGCATTCGGCGGGTGATTCTTCGGGCCACAGAGTAACACCACGCCCGCCCTGTCGAGGCGAATCAACAACGGGTCACGAGAATCGTTTCACGGAAGGTTCAGCAAGATGAGCCGGGGTTCACACCTCGCCCAAACCAGCGCACACGTTGCAGGTCTGAACTGGTGTCAGTTTGATGGCACTGCTACTGAAAACCGCAACTCCAATCCGTATGCAAACCTAACGCACACGGCGTGGCTCACCACCATGACCGCTGGGGCTCACCTCCAGTGTGTACCTACGGCTAAACATGGAACATAGGGAATGAGTACGCGTGTGCGTCCTTGCATGCATAAGTGCGTCGAATTCGTTCCCTGGTTCACCGGGTAGCGGTCCGACGCCCGGTGGACACGTAATTGGGGTGGTCGGGCCGATGCCGAAAGTTGCAGGAAAAACAGGTCACTCTTGTGACCGGGCTGAGGCTCGGGTGACAGGACGTACCTCGTACCAATCGCTGGTAGGAGTTGCGGTGACATTGATGGGATTCCTCATGATCAGTGCGATTGCATGCGGCAACGAGGCTCCAGCGGAGCCCACGCCAACCGTTTACAGAGGTGTGACGGTACCTGATGACATTTCATCCCTGGACCCGGGTGAGGTTGACCGGCGGCTTGAACGCCTGTTTGGTGGGGCGACGACTACGAACGGTTCGGCAGCACCAGACGTGGCACCAACAGAGACCGTCACAGACCCATCCATACAGGAGATCCTCGACGCGCTGAATCCTGGCAAGCCGTCTCCTGAGCATGGAACGGTGCTCATCACCGTGAGTGATTCCACTCTAAGCGGACTTGCCAATCCGCGTCTGACCATAAAGACGCCTCCTGCGTTCGGTGTTGCGGCGGTGACACCTGACAACCAGATTCTGTACACGCCACGTGAACTGATGACCGATGGCGATTCGTTTGAGTACGAACTATTTGATGGAGATCGTTCAATTATTGCTGTGACCGTGGAGATCAAGTGACGGCCGTATTCGGTACTTGAGTCAATGAAGCGATTTCAACTGACCATAATCTTCGTCATCTTCAGTGCCATGACCATTGGTGCTGGAGCAGTCGCGGTCAATTCACTAATGGCATCGTCGGCAGAGCGCAATCTTGTACGACTGACCGAGTCGCAGTCAGAACGAGACGCTTTGTTCATTGCGACGCTGGTCAGCCAGTTGCTCGCCGAAGAAGCTCCGACCGAACGACTAACACCGGCTTTTGGCGCACCGAACGACCTGCAACCTTCGCCAGCATTTACTGACGCCACGCTGACAGTGACAGCGCCAACGGTGATGGACGCATTGGATATTGCGGGATTGGCTGTTTACGACACCACGGGACGCCGCATCTGGGCTTCGACAGTCGGTGATTTGATGGGCTCTCGGCTCGCACAATCAACACTGGACTCCACCATCAACGGCGAAACCGTCTCTGGGATTGTGGACGGTACGGCTGGAGATACCCCATCGATGGTGGCGACGTTCCTTCCGCTGGTCGGTGAGAATTCTGGTAGCCCCGTATTTGTGCTGGGCGTTACGCGCAACGTTCCGGCCGGAGTTTCTGGGCTGCTTGCAAAGTCTCGCAGCACGGTTATGCGGACAACGCTCATCAGCCTGAGCGGCGTTTTCTTGATCCTGTTTGTATTCATCCTGACAGCTGACGTACGCATCTGGAAGCGCAATTCATTTGCAATAGCACTGGAACGCCAGCAGCAGGAAAAGCTGGGGCAACGAAACCAGGAATTGAGTCAACTCAATGAACAGCGTGCTAGGTTCGTATCGTTTATCTCGCACGAACTGGCAGGGCCGCTTTCCGCAATGAACAGCCTTGTCGGTTCAGTGCTGAAGAATCGCACGGGCAACCTGAATGCTCGACAGGTTGAAAACCTGGGTATTGCCCAGAAGAGCGGAGAGAGGATGGTTCGCCTACTCAAGGACCTCTCCCACGCATCCAGCGCTGAAAAGCAAACGCTGGAAATTGTCCGTGAAGAATTTGAGATTGAACCTGCCATAAACGAAGTGGCACAGTCGATGATGCCCCAGCTCACTTCTAATCAGCAGGTTATGAAAGTCGAAATTGACCCCGGCCTGATCAGCATGGTCGGTGACCGCGGTCGGATCATCCAGGTCATCTCGAACCTCGTCAGCAACGCCTCTAAGTATTCGCCCAACGGTTCAACTGTATGGCTCCAGGCAACGTTGGATGGCGAACGCTTACGAGTTGAGATAGTGGATGAAGGCATTGGCATCTCGGATACGGACCAGGAACACATTTTCGATATGTTCTGGCGAGCGTCGAACGAGCAGACACAGGCAGTGGCAGGCAAAGGTATTGGCCTGGGACTGGCTAAAGAGATCGTCGAAGGTCATGGCGGGCACATCCAGTTGAAGAGTGCACAGGGCGAAGGTACGACCATCTCTTTCGACGTTCCGCTATGGGCTGAAGTAACAAGGGTGAACAAGGAATCTAACGAGGCGTGGGGTGATGAATCGGACTTGCGAGCCGCTTGACCGCCAAGACCAGGAAGTTCCCTAAATCCATGTACGACGACAAAGACCGATACCAGAGATATAGCCGCCGCAGGAAGTCCCGTAGATGTTCTGCGATGATGATGTTTGCAATGGCTCTGGCGCTCCTCATAACCGGAGGTGCGCTCGGCATGCCGTGGATTTCTGAACTATTCGGTCCTGCTCAGCAGGTTTCGTCAGCAAACGAGGCAGGAATCGAGTGTCCACAGGGCATCGTG
>JAURLM010000272.1 GCA_030831265.1 Chloroflexota bacterium | reverse complement strand
TCCACTGTCATTTGCCACGTGAGAGTAGTTTCGGCGCCAAACGGGGCGAGTGTGACCGGATTCACCGGAGTCCATATGTGCTTATTGCCGGTAGTGACAGGGTCAACTGTTGTCAGGCCAGTCGTTGTCCCGGCCATATAGACCGGTTCGAACGAACTGGCCGGGTCAGCGACAACGCGCAAGATATCGTGAGCGACATCATCATCGTTCTTAAGGATCATCGTGTAGGTAACCACGGTAGGAGTTTCAGGAAGCGCCATGTTCGGCGTAGCACTCATGGACAGGATGATTCCTGAGTTGTCCGGTGGCTCAACACCGACAATTGTGATCTCCGCTCCCCTGAACATGAACGTTGTGGTGGGAGGGCTACCAGAGAATTCAGCGTGAACCGTGGGGTCATGCTCAAGCCGCCACATGGCGTACCACGCAGCCGCTTCCGCACTGATTGATTGCACGGAAGATGACATCTGGGTCGCGTCCAAACTGGTCAGGGCGCGGTTGAGGAGAGGCACGGCAACTACTGACGATCCGAGAAGGCCGGCAAGTGCCAGCGGAAGGATCGTTGCACCACTTTGCCTGAGAAATGATTTCCCCTTAGCAAGCGAAGTAATAGCGGCGAGCTTGTTTCGGAGAGACACGTTATCCACCACCTATCAGGATAGTGAGAGCAACATCTTCCGTGTAGCCGGCCGGCTGGCTGGTTGTCACCGTATAGCTGACAGTGACCAGGTCACCCGAACGAGTAAATTGAAGTCCCGTGATTCCGTTCGCCACAGCCTTGGGTCCGCTGGGGCAGGTTCGAACCATCGTGTTGTTACCGGCATTCATGCTATACGTGCATGTCGTGATGACACCGGCATCGTTCCAGGTGAAACCTGCAGTGGTGACCGCGTCTGCGCCATCTACCACGTCACTGGACGCAGCATGATGAATATCTCTTGCCAGCCACCGTGTGGATTTGCTGACTTCGATCGCAACTTCAGCCTGCCCATTGGTGCTGGCCTGCGCTTTCAACATGGCGAACGAACTGATCACGATGACACCGCTCAGAGCACCCATGATGCCGAGAGACACAATCACCTCCAACAGCGTGATGCCACGCTGCCGTTGGTTATTGAACGTTGTCACTTGAGATTTCAATTGTTCAACTTCACCATTTCAACGGTAGATATCAGCTCGCCATGACGGAACACTTCGATAGTCACGTCCTGGATGAAGCCGTCACCACCTTCGAACGTCGATGTGGTGTTGGTGACGGTGTAACCCTCAGGTGGAGTTATAGTCGGATAGGTTCCCGGTTCAGCAACGTATGGTGCTGCTTTGATTGTTTCGACCTGCGACGTGATGACCCATGCCGCCGTTGCCTGTTCACGTGCCTCAACGGTTGCGCGAGATGACGTAGAGAGTGAGACGACTGCTGCAAGGATGCCGGTGCCGACAATTGATATCGCAACCAGTGATTCCACGAGCATGAAGCCGCGCTGCCTGAGTGTCTTTCGACCAGGATTCCGAATAGCACTTTGTGCCACGGATTTCATCACAACGCCCCTGACGGTACAGCCGAATTGAACCGAGTCCCACTTTCATCGTCGCACCCTCTTCCACAACCGGCGGCTTCGCACAGGGTGAGCGAGGTGTGGGGTCCGTGTGGGAGGGATGACAGTGCTTTCATGACGTTACTTCTGTAGTGATCCAAGCACCGTATACATGGGCATGATGACCGCCATGGCCACAAAGCCCACGGCGACAGCGACGATGACCGTCGCCAATGGCTCGATCAAGCCCACCATGGACTTGACCTTCTCTTCAGCATCCAACTGGTAAAAATTGGACATGCGCTTCAAGTTGGCGTCCAGCGTTCCAGTGTCTTCTGCCACTTTTAGCGTCTGGATGAAGGTGTCAGGGAACAGTTCTGACTTGGAGAGCGGCCCAGCAAGACCTTCACCTGCAATCAGACCCTGGCGAGCCTCGGTCAAAGCATCTCGGATGATGTCGTTACCAACCGTTTCTCGTGCCACATCAAGGGCATCCGGAACCGGCATACCTACTTCAGTGAGAGCAGACAACGCACCAGATGCACGGGCAAGGTCGCTGGCAATCACAACCCCGGCAAAAAGCGGTATACGCAGCATTGCGCGGTGAATGAGGCGTCTTCCCTTGTCTGTGGCCTTGAATTTGAGGAGTCCAAATACCGTTGCAACCAGACCGCCGAATATAAATAGCGGGTAACTTCTAAGGAGTTCCGATGCCTTGATGAGAATTCTCGTTGGCAACGGCAACTCTGTACCCAGGTTCTGAAACAGGGTAATCATCTGTGGCAATGAAACGGTCAACAGCAGGATGACAACGCCTATACCGACCACGATGATCATGGCGGGATAGATCAACGCTCGCTTGGCCTGCGCCATCGCAGTCGCCGCCGTGTCCATAAAGTCTCCGGCCTGTTTTAGCGATGCAGAAAGTGGAGCGCCTCTGTCAGCGGCTGACACTGTTCGCACATAGATCTTCGGGAAGACGTCCGGGTATTTCGCCATACCTTCAGCGATGGTCACACCGGAGTTGAGATCTTCTGCAAGGCTAAGAATCGCCTCACCGAGCATGGTCTTCTTACGCTGTTCGCCAAGCATGAGCAAAGCGGGTCCCATGCCGATACCGGAGTCGAGCAAAGTACACAGCTCACGGGTGAACGAGACAACTTCGGTCTTCTTCGGCTTCTTTTTGGAAAAGAGCGAAGAATCATTGATCTGCTGCCACAGTGATTTCTTGACTGGAGCTTTGCGACGACGACGTCGTCGTGTCGCGTCCGGGCTCCTTCGGCGTACAGGTGCAGATGTCATAGCGAGTACACGCTCCTCATGACCTCAGACGGTGTCGTTATGCCCTTCTGGACTTTTTCAACCCCATCGTCTTTCATCGAACGGAATCCATTCTTGCGAACCGTCTCAAGTAGTTTGGAGTTGTCCGTCTCGATAAGGATTTGCTGACGGAAATCTTCCGTGGCAGTAAGGATTTCGTAGAGACCTGTACGGCCACGGTATCCGGTGAAGGAGCAGAAATAGCAGCCTTCTCCAGCTTTCATTGGCTGTGCCGGGTCAAAGCCCATCTCGATAGTCGCCGTGGCTTCATCGCCTTCCGCCACTTTGTCCGTCACGCAGTGGTCGCAAACTCGTCTGACCATGCGCTGTGAGACCACCCCGAGCAGTGCCGAGGAAAGCAGGAACGGCTCAACCCCAAGGTCAACCATTCTGCTGACGGCACGCACCGCATCGTTTGCGTGGACTGATGACATAACAAGGTGACCGGTAAGTGCGGCCTGGACAGCAATTCTTGCCGTTTCAGCGTCACGAATTTCACCCACCAGCACCGTGTCCGGGTCCATACGAAGGACTGCACGAAGGCTGGCAGGGAATGTAAGACCGGCTTTATCGTTGATCTGTATCGAGTTGACGCCAGGGAAGCGATATTCCACCGGGTCTTCAATGGTGATGATGTTAGTGCGCGCAGAGTCCATCTCGTTCAACGCTGCATAAAGCGTCGTCGTCTTACCGGCACCGGTCGGGCCAGAAACCAGCAGGATTCCGTACGGAGCCGCCAGCAGACGCCGCATGGCGTTTGTCGAGTGGCTCATCATTCCCAGGTCATCCAGTGAGAAGAGTTTCAGGCTCTTGTTCAGGATTCTGAGCACTGCCATTTCGCCGTGGACCGTGTCAGATGTGGCTGAGCGCACCTCAATGCTGGACTCACCGACTTTGACGGCAAAGTGACCGTCCTGCGGGCGGCGGCGTTCCGCAATGTCCATGCCTGCCATGATCTTCAGGCGGGATATCAGTGCGCCGTGAGCGGCGAGCGGCAGTCTTGCAACTTCCTGCAAGAAGCCGTCAATCCTGAACCTCACACGCACGCGGTCTTCCATGGGTTCTATATGGATGTCAGTGGAACGTGCTTTTACTGCCTGCGAGATAAGCGAGTCGATTGCCTGGATAACAGGACTCGTCTCGTTTTCGTCATCGCTTTCATCAACTGCGACAAGCGGAATCTCTCGGACCTCTGCATGATCGCCAGCGGATGCAACGTAACGTCGGTCAACCGCAGACGAGATGGAGTCCGGCATTGAAGACGAATAATGCAAGTCAATAGCGTTAATGATGTCGTCTGCCGGGCTGGGTACCGGGATGACTTCCATCCGAGCACGCATCTCAAGTGACTGGAGAGCCCTGTAGTCTTTAGGGTTCGCCATGACAACGAGCAGCTTGCCTTCATGAACGCGGGCAGGAAACGCAATGTACTTGCGTGCCAGCGACTCCGGTATGAGGGACGTTGCAGCCTCGCTGTTCTCAAGCGTAGTCCAGTCGAACTCCGTATCGAGCAGCATTTCTTCCAGTTCAGGCTCCATGCCCTCAGGTTGAATGGGAGAGGTCGTCATCAAGCCGCCCTCGCTACCATCACGGGTTCCCATGTGTCACGGCAGATC
>JAURLM010000271.1 GCA_030831265.1 Chloroflexota bacterium | reverse complement strand
CAGGGCAGAGGCTATCTTGCCTCCTGTAGAGCAATCGCAGTTTGAACGGTACCGCCCCGGTCAGCAGCTGAAATTCTACGTGTTACGGGTAGAGCGAACGGTTCGCGGCCCGGAGATCATCGTTTCACGCACGCACCCTGATCTGCTTCGACGTTTGTTCGAGGTAGAGGTGCCTGAGATTTTCAACGGCGTGATCGAGATCAAGGCAATCGCAAGAGAAGCCGGTTCACGTAGCAAGGTCGCAGTCGTCTCTAACCAGGAAGGTGTAGACGCTGTTGGGGCATGTGTTGGCCTGCGCGGAATCCGTATCCAGAACGTCGTGAACGAGTTGCTCGGTGAAAAGATCGACGTGATTGAGTGGGATGAGGACGCATCGCGCTTTATCGCCAATTCTCTCAGTCCGTCTACCGTCACCAGTGTGCAGCTTGATGCTGAGGCCGGAACTGCGTTGGTGATTGTCCCGGACCGGCAACTTTCATTGGCCATTGGCCGTGAAGGTCAGAACGCACGACTGGCAGCCAAGCTGACCAACTGGAAGATTGATATACAGGGTGAGGCTCAGTGGGCAGCGGCACAGGCTCCGCCGGAACCGGAAGAAGAGCCGGTTGCAGTTGAAGCGACAACCGATGTTGTTGTGGAAGCCGAATCTGTTGCTGCTGAGGCTGAAGAGACTGCCGTCGCTGCTACAGCGGAGGCCACACCAGTAGCTGAAGAAAAACCGGCTGCTGCTGCGAAACCGGCTGTGCCGGATATTGATGAAGAAGCCGAGCTGATGAAGCTTGAGCAGGAACTGGCTGAGCTTGAGCGCCAGGACCAGGAACGCAAGGCGGCGGCTGAGCGTGAGGCGACTATCGACGTGTCATCGGACGACCTCTGGCAGGTCGGTGGTGACAAGTCGAGCGAGTCAGATGATGCCGGTGTTCTGCGGTTTGCTGAAGACATTGCCGGTTTCCGCGACCAGGGCGATGGTCGACGACGTCGTGGTGGTGCGGCTGGTGGTGCTCGCCGTCGTGGCGGCGGCAGGCGCTAAAGGCCAGGCGCGTTTCGTTTCAATTGATGGGCAATTGATGGCGCACCGGGCGGGAGTGCCATGAAATGAAAACCAGGCATGTGCCACTGCGGACCTGTGTGGTCTGCAAGGAAAAGAAGCCAAAGCGGGAGTTGCTGCGGATTGTCCGGACACCCGAAGGGGAAGTGGTTGTCGATAGTACGGGCAGGGCAAATGGACGTGGCGGCTACGTTTGTGGCGGCGTCGGGCACTGGGGTGACCCGGGGTTACGCGCTAAACTGGGATATGCACTGACCGTGCGCCTTGATGATACGGACGTGGAACGGTTGAGCCAGTCTGTGGTATCCGGTGTAGAGGCGAAGTCAACGGAACAAGACAATATTTAAGAGAGCGATCTAACACATGGCGAGGCAACGAAACACAGGTGGCGGGCAACGAGGACGCCGAAGGCAGGGACCTTCGGATTACGAATCGCGCCGCCCAGCGTCAGTCGCCGTGGAAGAGGCTCCGTCTGGCCCGGTCGAACTACCGGCCTCGCTGACTGTCGGTGCTCTGGCTGAAATCCTGAAGAAGACCAATGTCGATACCATCAAGGCGCTTATGCGGCTTGGTGTGATGGCGACAGTCAATGAGAGCGTGGACTTCGATGTGGCGGCGCGGGTAGCTGCCTCGTTCGAAATCCCTGTCCTGAAGCCTCGTGACCGGGAAGAGAGTGCTGCGTCAAGTCGAGTCGGCGTCGACGAAGGAATGACGAAGGACAATTCATCTCCGCGTCCGCCAATCATTACGGTACTGGGCCACGTTGACCACGGTAAGACCACGTTGCTTGATGCCATTCGCGGTGCCAAGGTTGTGGATTCCGAAGCTGGCGGCATTACGCAGAGCATTGGTGCATACCAGGTTGAGCGTAACGGTCAGCGCATCACATTTATCGATACCCCCGGTCATGAAGCATTTACCTCCATGCGTGCCAGTGGCGCACAGGTGACTGACATCGCAGTGCTTGTTGTTGCAGCGGATGACGGCGTGATGCCTCAGACCATTGAGGCCATTGACCACGCGAAAGCGGCAGGCGTGCCCATTGTGGTAGCCATCAACAAGATGGACTCTCCCGGTGCAGACCCTGACCGTGTGAAGGGTGAACTTGCCGAACACGAAATCATCGTGGAAGACTACGGTGGTGATGTTATTGCCGTACCGGTATCTGCTCTCAAGAAGGAAGGCATTGACGTACTGCTGGAGTCTCTGCTGCTGTTGGCAGAAGTCCAGGAACTGCGTGCAAACCCTGACCGTCCCGGCATCGGTGTCGTCATCGAAGCGCATACAGACCGTGTGCGTGGCTCCATCGCAACAGTCCTGGTTCGGTCCGGAACAGTAAACATTGGTGACAATGTCGTCGCTGGTATTCAGCGGGGACGTGTGCGAGCAATGCTGGACGGTTTTGGAAATCAGATTGACTCAGCAGGACCTTCGACACCGGTTCAGATCATGGGTCTTGGTGGTCTGCCGGCCGTAGGTGATCAGCTCGACGTAGTTGAGGATGACCGTGCTGGCCGGACACTTGTGGAGACTCGTGAACGGTTGCAGGGTGGACGGGAAGAACATACTGCCAGCACGATGGCTGATGTCATGCGACGAGTTCACAGTGGCGAGGCCAAGCAACTGAACGTCGTTGTCAAAGCCGGTACGCAGGGCAGCGTAGACGCTGTTCGGCGGGCTGTAGGCCAGCTTTCTACCGAAGATGTGCAGGTCAATGTTATTCACGCCTCCGCCGGGCAGATTGGTGAAGCAGACATCCTGCTCGCATCTGCCTCAGACGCTCTGGTGGTCGGTTTTGAGACCAATGCCGAAGCGAATGCGCAGAGTCAGGCGCTCATGCGCGGTGTCGTTGTGAAGACGTACGACATCATTTACAACCTTGTTGATGATGTGCGCTCCGCTGTTCAAGGCTTGATTGAGCCTGAAGAGCGCCAGGTCATCATTGGGCACGCTAACGTGCTTGACGTGTTTGCCCGTGGCAAGCGCGAGAAGATTGCCGGTGTACGAGTCACAGATGGCGTGCTGCGGCGCAATTCTCGGATGCGTGTTTTGCGTAAGGGCAACGAGATCTTTGACGGCGCCGTGGTGTCTATGCGCCACCTTCAGGACAATGTGCGTGAGATCGCCAACAACTTTGAAGGCGGCATCATCCTGGATGGCTTCCATGAATACGAGCCTGGCGACGTGCTTGAAGCGTACGAGATCAGAACTTCCTGATCCTGCCGTCTTCGGAATTACAGGACACGATATCCCGTGACACACAAGGTTGCGCGCGCTAGCGTCACTATCCAGCGAGAGCTTGGGCAGATCATTTCGAATGACCTGTCTGATCCGAGACTGCCAGAAATGGTGTCGGTCACTCGCGTTGACCTGGCTCCAGACCTGTCGATGGCGCGGGTTTTCATATCGGTTGGTGGTGATGATGATGAAGATATGAAAAACGCACTTGAGGCGTTGCAGTCTGCTGCTGGTCGCCTGACCCATGAACTGGAATCACGTATCAGGATTCGCAGGCTGCCCCGGCTGATTTTCGCAGCTGACGACCGTATCGCCCGTGGCGATGACCTCAGCCAGATCATCGACCGTGTCCTGGACGAAGATCGTCGATTGCGTACTCGCAGAAATTCCTAATAAGACCGGTATTCGCCGGCGGGAGCCCGTTTTGGTTCTGTTGAAAGGCCCGTCTTTCCACGCGTTCAGCGGTGGTTACCTGAATGTGAATAAACCCGGTGACTGGACATCTACCGATGTTGTTCGGAAGCTGAAGGGCGTTACGAAGATCAAGAAGATCGGGCATGGTGGCACGCTGGACCCCATCGCTACCGGTGTTCTGCCGATTTGTCTTGGCAATGCAACCCGGTTCGCCGAGACGATTCTTCTTGGTACCAAGGAGTATCGGCTTACTCTAACTCTTGGCAAGACCACCAACACCTACGACTCTGAAGGCGATGTCACCAGTGAGCGTGACTGGTCCGGCGTGACGCGCGAATTGGCTGAAGCTGCGTTGGAAAAATTCCGTGGCAAATACGAACAGACGCCACCGATGTTTAGCGCAGTAAAGCAGGGTGGCAAGCGGCTGTACGAACTGGCGCGGCAGGGCATTGAGGTGGAACGTAAGGCTCGCAACGTTGAAGTGCAACAGCTAACACTCATAAGCTGCGAACTTCCGGAAATCGTGCTTGATGTCGAATGTAGTCATGGTTTCTACGCGCGGGTGCTTGCACATGAATTCGGCGAAGCACTTGGCTGTGGGGCGCACCTTTCCGGTCTTATCAGGACGCGGGCAGGCAAGTTCAAGATCGAAGAGTCTCACACACTGGAAGAAATCCAGGAATTTGCGAATGAAGGTCAGTGGCGAGAACTGGTTGTGCCGATGGACTTCACTCTCCAGCACCTGCCTTCAGTGACGCTGGACCCCATTAGCACCGAAACTGTTCAGCACGGGCAGGCGCTATCTGTTGGGCAGTTTGGAACGCCTGTTGGTGCAAAGCCGGGTCAACAACTGAGAGCCTATGACAGTGATGCAAACCTGATTGCGATACTGGTGTTCGAGCCGGAAAAACTGGGTTGGAGACCTGAAAAGGTACTGGCCGCTCGTTAACATCGATGTCACCTGGACCAGATGATTTCCTCCGGTAAACATGTACAGTTGGTTAACTGAATTGCGATGACCGAAGTTAGAAGTAATCTGTGAATTACAAAGCCAAGATAACCATTGCACGATAGCCCGCTAGCGATAGTCGCCGAGCTGCTGTTGCAGCTTGCAATCATCCTCGTCGTCGCCAAGCTTGGTGGCGAGGTCTTTGAGCGTTACCTGAAAGTCCCCGCAGTCCTGGGCGAACTGATCGCGGGCATAATCATCAGCCCGTTCGCTCTGGGAGGAGTCGACTTTGGATTCTTTGGCCCACTTTTCCAGGTGCCACTTGAATCTGACGGCCACGGCGGGCTCATACCCTCCACACTTCCAGTTGAACCCCAGATCTTCTTTGTAGCCCAGCTCGCCGCAGTCATCCTGCTGTTCGAAGCGGGGCTGGAAACCAACCGCGCTCAATTCTTGAAATGGGCGCGTCCTGCTTCCGCTGTTGCAACCGGTGGTGTGCTTCTGCCGTTTGTGCTGGGGTTCTTTGCCACAATCCTGTTCGGATTCGCTTCACTCGATTCCATTCACGATGCTGCTCCTGCGTTGTTCATGGGCGCAATCATGACGGCAACTTCTGTAGGTATCACGGCACGTGTTCTTGCTGATATCAGGCGATTAGATTCTCCTGAAGGCGTGACGGTGCTGGCTGCGGCAGTCATCGACGACGTGCTCGGCATCATCATCCTGGCCGTGGTGATTGGCATTGTGCAGGGCGGAGATGTGACAGCGACATCGGTCGCCCTCATCTTTGTGAAAGCTGTCGGTTTCTGGCTTGGCCTCACCATCATTGGCAGTATGGTTTCCAAGTACATCTCACGTGGTGTGCTCTGGTTCGGCGGAGCCGGAGCACACGTTGCGCTTACGCTGGCACTCGCGTTCATTGCCGCCGGTGTCGCGGAGATAGGCTTCGGCCTCGCGATGATCATCGGTTCATACTCGCTCGGACTGGCGCTGTCTGATACGGAACTGAAACACGAGATCGAATCCGGGATGCGGCAGATCAACAACTTCCTTGTACCGATATTTTTCTGTGTGATTGGTATGCAGGCTGATCTTTCTGCTTTCGGAGGCGATGGTGTTTCTTCAAGTGTTCTGCAGGCAATTGCCTTTGCCGTGGTGCTATCTCTCCTCGGTATCGTGAGCAAGCTGCTCGGTGCAGGTGGACCGGCGATGCTTGTAGGTTTCAATGGTCGAGGGGCCTGGCGGGTTGCGGTTGGTATGCTGCCGCGCGGTGAAGTTGCCCTGATCGTTGCCGGTATCGGTCTGACCAGCGGTGTTATCGCCCGTGATGAATTCGGCGTGGCGATCGTGATGACGGTGGTTACGACGGTGCTTGCACCGATCCTGCTTGTTCCGGCGTTTCGTGGGGGGAGCGGGCTGCGGAAGCGTCTCCCTGGCGTTGCGCCCGAAGCTGCCGGTCATGGCGATCCGATGCCTGCGGTTGAGCCCGCAGCGACGACATCAGACGACACTCACTGACCTGTTCCTGCCATCCGCACACCGGATGTCCGTCCCGTAAACTAGAATGTAGTTTTGCGCCCCTGTAGCTCAGTGGATAGAGTACCGGCCTCCGAAGCCGGTGGCGTGAGTTCGAGTCTCACCGGGGGTACCACTCATTTTTTGGGGCCAGCAAGTGACCCATTCCGGTACCAAGCGCGAATACGTTTCCCCTGGAGACGCGCTTGCCGATCATCTGCATGATGTGATTTCTGCTGCGAAAAGTGGCAATCCACTTGAGCGCGTCACGGTTGTAACTCCCGGGTTTCATTCAAGTTTCTACCTGCGCCGATGGATGGCAAACCACGGCCTGTTGAATGTTGAATTCACCCGTATCGAAGACCTCGCTGACCTACTTGCTGAACCGTCTGTTTGCAAGCACGGTGGAAACAGCCTGACGCGTCTCGAAGGCGCTGAACTGGTACGTTCCGCGGTGGAATCCGTTAGAGCCAGCGGTGACTACTCACTCAATGTGTCCCAACCGTCATTTCTTGCTGCCATGCAGCGAAGCCTGCGGGACATTGAGGCTCAACAGAGAGACGGAAACAAGATTTCGTTTGACAAGCTGGGCGACGTGTCAGAAGTCACGAGATTTGTCGGCAGGACATGGGATGTTTATCAGCAGCTGAAGGCTCGCCACCGTTTCTATGACCGGACACAGGTTGCCCAATGGGCGTGTGGCGCACTACGGGCTGGCGTGCTTGGTCAGCAATGGGCACAGATGGCCGTGGGAAAGCTGGTGGTGTTGGCAATCACTGAACCCGCAGCGCAATACCTTCCGTTATGGCAGGAGATCTGTAAGCAACCCGATGCGGTGCTTGTAGTTGCTGGGACGGGTGACAGGAGCATTGATGCATCTCTTGCCGCAACGTTCGGAATCGAGTTGTCGGATGCTGATTTTTCGGCCGATGGCCCTGCGCTGCCTGATGCTGTCAGTGCAGCAGACGTTCGTTCAGAGGTAGCGGGGCTTGTGCAGCGCATCGCAGCGGACGCAGCAGATGGCGTTCCGTTCAACCGCATGGCAGTCTATTTTGGCAACAACGAGTACGCCTCGCGTGTCCGCTCTGCCCTGAAAGACGCTGACATACCCGTTGCCGGTCCTCTTCCACTGCCGCTCGTATCCACACGAGCCGGTCGCTTTGTAACCGGTGTCCTTTCGATAGCGACGAGCGACCTTTCTCGGCAGAGTGTTGGTGATTGGCTGGCTACCTGTGCCGTCAAGAACCCGGAGACTGGACTGGCGGTCACGGGAACCGAGTGGGATCGCCTGAGCAGGTCAGCGAGGGTTACGAAGAGCCTGGACTCGTGGCGCGTTCGGCTTCGGAGCCTAGTGAGATCCAGGGAGTTCCGTGCCGAGCAGATCAGAAAGCTGGGATCAGACGATGATGGTGACGAGTCATCAGCGAGAACAGCCGAGGCGTTCACGCTGGAAGCGGAATCTGCAAAGTCGCTGTTGGCCTTCGTGGAACGATTGTCCTCCGACGTCGCTGTAAAGCCGTTGGACACATGGCAGGGACGCGCTCAGTGGCTGCAACATCTCATCAACACATACATGGACGCTCCGGGTGATGGCGGTACGGATGAGACAGCGCACCGCGTGGACACGTTACTGGATCGAATCGGCGCGTTGGACGCGCTTTCGGAATCGCAGCCGTACATGAAGCGATTGGCCGCTGTCGTAGAGCGGGAGTTGTCAGAGACGCGGGCCGGGGCGCAAAAACTGGGACAGGGTGTGTTCGTGGCGGGTGTCCGAGATGCCGCTGCGACCCAGTTCGATCTAGTGCATGTGCCCGGCATGGTGGATGGGATGTTCCCGGCGCAGGATTCACCTGACCCGTTGCTCCCTGATGCTGTGCGTGAGCAGTTGAACACCGTTTGCAGGATTAATCTGCCACTGTCCGCTCAACGCCGGGCTACTCGTCGCAGAGAGTTTCTGGTCGCATTGATTAGCGGACTTAAATCCACTCTTTACTGGCCCCGTGCAGGCTCAGTTGGCACTGGCGAGGCTGGTCCATCCCAGTGGCTTATCGAGCAGTTACGCAGGCGTCCCGGTGGATCTGCGGTACAGGCTGGTGACTTGCTGCGAAACCCGCAGAATGTTGAAGGTGTCAGTGTGGCTGAATACGGCCACGGCGCAGATTTCGCAGATGTTCATGAATATGACATTGCCAGCGTGACACATCACGTTGAACAGCAACGAGAGAGAACGAGGCACTTCCTGGAGTCGGATAGTGATTCGAGCGTCCCTGCAGCACGGGAACTCGAACATGAGCGATTCGGTTTCAATCTTACGAAGTGGTCAGGTGAAGTCTCCACATCCAGCGAGTTGCCACCCGCTATTACCGGGCAGGTGCTTTCCGCCAGCAGGGTCGAATCATTTGCCGGTTGTCCGTTGCGATATTTTTTCAGCTATGTCCTTGGAGTTGAGGCTCCTGTTGAAGAGCGTGACACCTATTACCTGCCGTCGGATCGTCGAGGCACGCTGGTTCACGCCGTCCTTGAGAAGTACCTGAAACTTCGGATGGATGGTGCACTGGCTGGTGCTCAGACATTGGATACCGCTATGGCAGATGTCACAGCGGAGTGGCAGGTAAAAGAGCCAGAGGCCAGTGGTCGAGTCTGGGAGATTGAGACGCGTGAGATTCGTAGGTCACTGCGCCGCTGGTTGACTGTGGAGACTGAACTGGAGGCAGGTGGCTGGCGTCCAGAAGCAGCAGAACTGGCTTTCGGCAGGGAAGGTGGCTTGCCGCCGCTTGAAGTGAAGCTGGAAGACGGTACTGTGCTGAAGTTTGGCGGCGTGATTGACCGTGTAGAAAAGCGTGATGACGGCTCTTACTACGTGCTCGACTACAAGACAGGCAGGCCGCCGTCTGCGAAGTTGCTTCGGGAAGACCCTGTAGACCGTGGCACGCGCCTGCAACTGGCACTCTATTCCAGTGCGATAGAACAACTGAAGGGCACCGGCAAACCTGTTGTGGCTGGCTACTGGTATGTGCTTGACCGCAAGCAGACCATCGCTCCGGATGTCACGGATTTTGACCCGGAACATGCCAGTGAACGACTTGAGACGGTGCTTAAGACGCTCGTCGAGTCCCATCAGTCGGGAAGATTTCCTCCAAATCCGGGTAAGCCGAAGAATGGATCATTTGAGAACTGCCGTTATTGCGATTTCGATTCCGTCTGCCCGGCAGCCGTAAACCGTGGGCGCATGCTGGCTGCACACAAGGGCGATCCGAAAGTGAAGACTTATTTCGACCTGGCTGACGGTCGAGATGGAGGCGGTAATTGAGCACCCATACGCCGAATCACGCAATTCACGATTCAGATGATGTAACTCGCGGACATGTGCAGGAGCGGCTTGACGACAACCTGTACATCGAAGCAGGGGCGGGAACGGGCAAGACAGACGCCCTTGTTCGCAGGCTGACCGCGTTGCTCGCTTCGGGAACGGCACGCCCGGACCAGGTTGCCGCTATTACGTTCACCCGCGCAGCCGCGTTCGAGATGCGCACAAGACTACGCTCAGCTCTCGAAACGCAGGTGACCAGAGAGCCGGACGAGACAAAAAGAACAGCACTGGGAGCAGTGGTCGATCAGCTGGATGCGCTAACCATCCAGACCATCCACGCATTTGCTCTTGCGCTGCTCAAAGAGCGTCCACTTGATATAGGACTCCCGCCGGTTATCGAACCGCTTGACGATATTGAGTCCGCAGCACAGTTCGATGAACAGTGGGATGAGTGGTTCAGGGAGCGAATAGAGTCTGATGATGATCTGATTGCGGCGCTGGGTATTGCCAACAGGCTTGGGCTCACGGCTCCCGCGGACCGATTAAAAGAGTTGGCGAACCTGCTGGATGAGCGCCTGGATTCGCTGGACGTGAACGCTTTCCGATACCACGGACCGCCACCACCCGGGTTGCCTGTGAAGTTGTTACAGGACGCACTTTCAGAGGTGACTGGCATGGTTGCAGGTGTTCCTGACCAGTCAGATACGTTGTGCCGGTTTGTGCTGGAGATATTCGCACCTGAAGTAGAGTCTCTGCTTGCATTGGCCGGTGATGCTACCGATGTTTCCGCTGCTGACCTTGCCGGTGTCCCATCACTGAAGCCTAATGGCAGGCAAAAAGGAGCCAGCTCCAGGTGGAAAGACGCACCCGGTGGTGACGCCTCGCTTGAGCACCTTTGTAGCCTCCTCGATGAACTCCAGGCGGCGGTTGATTCATGCCTTGATGTGTTAAAGAAGAGCACCGCGGGAATCCTGTTCACAACCGCTATCGATTTTGCGTCGAAATACTCGCAAGAGCGACGCGCAACCGGGCAACTTACATTCCACGATCAACTGGTGCTGGCGCGTGACCTGTTGCGTTCAAGCGATGCGGCACGCGCCCATGTGCAGGATCGGTTCAGGTTCGTTCTGGTGGACGAGTTCCAGGACACCGACCCGGTTCAGATTGAACTTTTGAAATTGCTGGCAGGTGGGGCGAACGACGGAGAATTCAGAAACGGGAACCTGTTTCTTGTCGGTGACCCCAAACAATCCATTTATCGCTTTCGCGGCGCTGATCCGGTATCGGCAAAAGATTTTGCGGTACAGGTTGGTGAGAGCGGTGCGAAGCTGCACCTGAGTGAGAACCACCGGTCTTTGCCGGGAATCTTGCAATGGGTGAACGTGGTCTTTTCGCGCTGGATGCAGGACGGGAAGGTCGATGACCAGGCTGATTACAGCGAGTTGCGCTGGGAGGAAAAACTTGGCGGCGCTGAATCAGAAATTGGCGGCGTGCCCGTTCAGTGGTTTGGTGGGCCAGTTGAAGTGAATGCGGACGGTGCGCGACAACTTGAGTTCGGGCGGATAGCTACGATAGCCGCTGCAGCTGGTGCCGGTGCGTTCAGGGTGCGGGAACGCGGCTCCAATGACGAAGTTGAGTGGCGGGATTCGAAGTTTGATGACGTGGCGATACTGGTCAAGTCTCGTACGGGCATCGAAGTGCTCGAAGACGAACTCGTCGAAAAGAAAGTGCCTTATGTCCTGGAGGGACAGGCGATGCTCTTTTCCTCGCAGGACGTGCGTGATCTCCACTCATGTCTCACGGCAATCGATGACCCGGCAAACCAGGTTGCGGTGCTCGCTGCCGTGCGCTCCGCTGCGTACTCATGTCCCGATAATGACCTGCTCGACTGGAAACACGCCGGCGGAGGATTTTCATATACAGACCAACTGCCGACGAACGGCCCGGCGTCTGTCGGCGCCGCTTTTGATTCGCTGCTGCGTTATCACCGGCTGAGCAGGGAGGTGCAAACATCCGAACTGGTAGAAAGATTCATACGGGAGCGTCGGCTCAGGGAGAAGGCGGCGTTGGCTCGACGAGGACCGGAGCGGATGCGTCGGCTCGATCTTATTTCGGAACTGGCATACACGCTTGGCGACAGTGACGGTGTCACTTTGCGGGACTTCACCCGATGGCTAAAGCAGCAGGCGGACGATAATGCCCGGATGCCTGAGCGGATATCTCAGGGGGAAGTGTCCGGTGCTGTTCGAGTGATGACCATTCACGGCTCCAAGGGGCTGGAATTCCCGGTCGTAATCCTGCCGGTCGCGTCTGGCGGTTCACGCGGTATGGACAGCGTGAAGGTGAAGCGCTGGATGGCTGACGATGGCGTTGAGCAGATCGCTTTGCAACTGGGTGACAAAAACACAGGGCTGGCTTCGGAAGGCATGGAGCAGGCCAACGAGCAGGACGCTACAGGCAGCAAGCTGGAAAACGTGCGGCTGATGTACGTCGCAGCCACGCGCGCACGCGATCACCTGTTTGT